>JAOZLQ010000108.1 GCA_029934755.1 Desulfuromusa sp.
AGAAAACCGAGTCCAACTGCATAAATTCCGTGCGAAAGAAATACAATACCAACAAGAGCTATTATTTCACGTGGATCGCTCACTCCACCCTCGATTCCTGGGATCGAAAACGTAATAAAGGCTGCTAAAGCTGAGACAACCCCAAAAAATAACATTCTGAGTATATTATTTTTAACTGAGATTCCAACCACGTCATTTTCATTAAACATCAAAAAACACCTCTATTTCGGAAGGAACAGAGATAGCTCAATAAACCTATCCCAGAATTCCCTGTTCCAGCAGTGCACCAACTTCTTCTGCTGGCAGTGGTCGACTGAACAAATATCCCTGCACCTCGTTGCAGCCATGCGATTCAAGAAACTTTCTTTGCTCAGATGTTTCAATCCCCTCACCGGTAATTTGCAAGTTTAAACTATGCCCCATTGCTATAATTGCTTTAGTAATAACTTCTCCATCGGGATTTTCGCCGATATCCCAGACAAAACTACGGTCAATCTTTAAGCGGTTAATTGGCAATTTTTTCAGATAATTCAACGATGAGTGACCAGTGCCAAAATCATCAACCGAGAGTTCAACACCCAGAGCTCTGATCTGGTGAAGAACAGAGATCGATTGTTCCGGATGCTGCATAATAAAACCTTCAGTAATTTCAAGTTCTAATGAGCCGGAAGGGCAACCGGTTTCTAGTAAGATTTTTTCGACCATCTCCAGTAAATTTTTCTGCTGAATCTGCCTTCCAGACAAATTAACAGCAATTCTGCGGAGCCCAAAGCCCTGCTCTCGCCAAGCTAATAGCTGTTCACATGCCGTCTTTAAGATCCACTCGCCCATTGGGATAATTAAGCCAGTTTCTTCACTTAATGGGATAAAATCATCTGGATAGACCAGACCGAGATCGGGGTGCTGCCAGCGTACCAGAGCTTCCACAGCCACAATATTCCCCCCTGGGAGAGCAACCTGAGGCTGATAATACAAAACCAGTTCGTTCTTCTCCAATGCCCTACGCAGATGAGTTTCCAATAAAACTTTTTCTATGACCGCTTCAGTGAAATCTGGAGAATAGAGCTGAAAACAATTTTTCCCATTTTCTTTTGCCTTATACATTGCAGTATCGGCATTTTTTAACAGGTTTTCGATATTTTCATAATTTCCATCAAACTCAACAATACCGATACTACCACTGACATAGAGTTCATATTCACCAACATAAAATGGTTTCTGCAAACTATCAAGAATTTGCTGAGCCCTAATCCTAGCACCTTGAACACTATGAATAGTTTGTAGAACAACAACAAATTCATCACCACCCAAATGAGAAACCGTATCAACATTACGGCTATGTTCCTGAAGACGCCGGGCAACCTCATTGAGGACCTCATCACCAGCATCGTGCCCTAAACTGTCATTGATCTTTTTAAAATTATCCAAATCAAGAAACATGACAGCACCACGGTCTCTTTCTCGCTTTGCATGCTGAATAGAATGCTCCAAACGGGCGTACAGAAGTAACCGGTTTGGTAGCCCCGTTAGGGGATGGTGATGGGCCTGATACTCAAGTCGTTCTGTTACTGCCACTAAGGAAGTAATATCAGAAAATACCGCAACGTAGTTGATAGTATTATCTTCATCATTTTCAATAGAACTAATCATTAAAAATTCTGGATAAACTTTACCGTCTTTGTTTTTATTCCATATTTTCCCACGCCATTGACCTGTTTCTCCTAATTCCTGCCACATTTGCTGGTAAAATTTTTCATCATGTCGACCGGATTGAAGAATCCTGGGATTCTGTCCAACAACCTCTGCCTCATCATATCCTGTAATATGGCAAAAGGCCGGGTTTACAGCAAGAATAAGACCCTCTTTATCAGTAATTGTTATCCCCTCAGTGGTACTTTCAAAAACCTTGGCGGAAAGACGGAGGCGAGACTCCTGTTCACTCATTTCTGTAATATCTCTAGATCTGGAAACAAAACCAGTGACCGTACCATCAGCTTCAAAATATGGAGTAAAGGTAATATCCATATGGCGTTTCCCCAATTGGGGATAATCTGCCCATACTTTGAAATTCAGGGGTTTTTTCTCAGTAAAAATAATATCCTGATATTTTAGATAGTTCTGATAACGCTCAACCCCAATAATTTCTTTTGCATGCTTACCAATAATCTCTTCAAGATCACTATTATAATACTCCGCATAAACTGAATTGGCAGCGAGAACAATATGATTATGATCAAAAAAAGCTATCAATTCTGTATTTGTTGAGATGATTTGTTCATATTTTTTCAACTTCTCGATATATTTTTCTTGCACAGTAACATCATCCATCAAATGCATTGAGTAGAGATAATTCCCCTCTTGGTCATTGATAACAAAAGACCGTGAACGATAAACCATCTCTCCGACAGTAATATTTGCCTCTTTTGAACAATATACTTCTTTATCTGTCCTGATGGCTTCAATACAACCAGGTAATGGTTCCTCTTGTTTAGGGAAAAGATCCCAATAATAGCGGCCGGAAGCATCGTTCAATGTACACCCAGCCAACTTCAAGTAAGCCTGATTCGCCCTGATGATTTTACCTTCCTGATCATGGAGAAAAATCGGTGAACTTACAGCGTCAAAAGCATCAGCCCACTGCTTTTCAGAAATTCGCAACTCTTCGGTCCTGACTGCAACCTGATCTTCCAAGGATCGGTTCAATGCCACAATCTCGGCATGACTTTTTTGCAGGTCATTTTCGGTATGTTGCAATTGCTCGACAGTATTTTCCAATTTATTTTGTGCAAGTAAAATCTGCCGATAGATAAGTCCGATAAAACCAAAAACACAGAGAATTGTCACAATAACCCAGAGTAATTCGTTCTGTTGATTCTTCTCTTGTGCAACGGTAATTTTTCTTTGAAAAGCCTGCAATTCCAAATTTGCATCATAAGCAAGCTTATTGGCATTTTCAGTCATTCGCTTAAACTGAGAGTGGATGCTCTTCGAATACGTTCTCAGCTGCAAACCAGTTTCACTCAGTAACTTGCCCTGTGGTTTTTTCAGCAAACGATTACGCATCACTGTCATATCGATGGTTTGTCTGAATTTTTCTTCCAGGTCAACCAACTGTGGGCGCAGAGCCAAAACCTCCAGATTATAATGTTGCTTGTTTTTCGGAAAATAAGTAATCAAGAAAGATGAGGTATCTTTATCCGGCAGGTTCAGAGACATTCCAGCGGATAGAGTTCCACCTTCGGAAAGAATGTTTAACACGGTATGTATTTCAGCAGTGATCTGCAGGACTTCATCCAGCAAAAACTTCTGGCGCTCCAGATCTGCCGAAACAATAATCATGTAAAAATATGTAGAAACTTCCCGCAGATCGCTAACAATCCGTTCGCCTAAATCCTTTTTTGCTGTCACATTTTGAATTTGCAGATCAATTTTTTGCTCAAAGGAGTGAAGATTATTCTGACGTATGAACATCAGTGAAAAACCGGCCAGAACAACACTGAAAGTCAATATCAGAGAAAGCATGCCACGCACAAAATAACTGGATCGACTGCCCATGTTCTATTCTCCGAACCCGGAACGCGAGAGAAGGGATTGCCCTTCATCTGAACCCACCACTGCCATAAAGCGCTGGGCCAACATTGGGTAATGAGAAGTTTTCAACAGGCCAAGAATCAACTCATGGGGAGGGGCAATTGCTTCATCTAAGCGCAAAACATCAACGGCTGCACTATTGTTATCCCTCATTGCTGCTGCATACCAATTGATCGTTAAATCGGCACGGTTACTTTTGATCGTACTCACAAGATCTTTCGAGTCGGTCGCCAGAAAAATGACCTGTTCAACAGCCTTTCGATAACTCACTTCTGTAGCAAGGATTATTTTTGTTTCTCTGCCGATTGAGCCGCTCTCAGAAGCTCCCAGTACGGTGCGATATTTGCCATTAGTGAAATTATTCAAGTCAGCGATGATATTTAAAGGATTGCCTTTTGCGACCAGAAGTACTGCTCGATTGAATCCAATTGAACTAGACTCTACAACTGTTCCCTCCGCCTGGCATTTTTCAATATAGCTTTCACTGCCGGGGAGAAAGAGGTCTCCCACCTGATTAATCTGAATGCTGCGATATAAACTTCCCGACCCATCCTTAATAATTTTGACGACGCAATTTTCCCGTTGCTCAAAAATATCGGCAAGTTCACGAACCGCAGGAGCCATAGTGGTGCCACAGTAAATCAGCAATTCCTTTTTACTCGCTTCTTCCAGTGTCGGGCTTTTGCAGCCAAAAAGAGCACAGCTACAAAATAAAAGAATGAGGGCTGTAACGATTACAGCCCTCACCCCGCTAGTAAATAATTTAAAATTTACCAAATCCATCATCATCCAATTTCATCTCAAGATTAGCAGAAGCAGTATTAATATCAGCCCATCCGGATGGTTCTACCACCGGAGCCTGAATTGGTGACGTCAATTGTTGAGCTGCCATCCCCACCGGAGCACTAAACTGATTCTGTTGGCTATTGGCCAAAGTAAACCGGCTGAGCATGTGTTTCAAATGTGCCGCCTGACTCGACAATTCTTCTGCTGAAGCAGCTGATTCCTCTGCTGTTGCCGTACTTTGTTGCACTGCAGAGTCAATCTGCCCTAAGCCTTGGTTGATCTGTGAAATACCTTGGGCCTGTTCATTACTTGAGGCGGCAATCTCAGCGACGAGATCAGTAACTTTAGTAATCGCTCCGACAATTTCTTCCAGAGCTTCGGAAGTTTTTTCTGCAATCTGGGCACCATTCTTGGTTTTTGCTACCGACCCATCGATTAATTGAGCTGTTTCCTCAGCAGCCTTAGAACTTCTTGCTGCAAGGTTGCGTACCTCTTCAGCGACAACCGCAAATCCTTTACCATGCTGTCCGGCACGTGCCGCTTCAACCGCAGCATTGAGAGCCAGCAGATTGGTCTGAAAGGCAATTTCATCGATAACTTTGATAATTTTACTGATATTCTGACCAGCATCATCAATTTCGCTCATGGCGATAACCATTTCACCCATCCGCTCGCTTCCAACTTGAGCCGCATTCTGAGCACTCGTAGCTAACTGACTTGCTTCACCGGCATTTGCAGCACTCTGCTGAGTCTGACTTCCAATTTCGTTCATGGAACTACTTATTTCTTCAAGCGAAGCCGCTGACTCAGTCGCTCCTTGCGACAAGGCTTGTGCTGTATCAGAAACCTGCTGGCTACCCGAATCAATCTGATCTGACGCGTTGTGAACTTCACCAAGGATATCATTCAGATTTGCTACCATTTCCTGAAATGCTTTCCCCATAGCGTCACGATCCGATGCCACAGACACCTGTAATTGAAGATTCCCGTTGGCAATTTGGATCGCCTCCTCAGATTTACCTTTAAGACTGTCAATCATTGAATTTATCGCGTCCGAAAGTTCACCAACTTCGTCCTTACTCTGATATTCAACAGATTCTGTGAGATCACCCAGAGCAATTTTTTGCGCTGCAGCAACAGTCATTTGCAATGGACCAATCAAAATTTTTGTGATGTAGAAAATTGTTAAAATAATAATAAGCACCAGCACCAGTCCGCCACCTGCAAAGCGCCAATTGACAGTATTTAACGTCTGCCTTCCGGATTCTTCAATCTGAGCAGCAAGTGCTTCAACTTCAGACATGTCATAAACCAGCACCATCACCCCGGCAACCTTTCCGGAAAAATCAGGAACGGGGAATGATGAAATAAACTTATCTCCGACAATCTGTAGTTTTTCTTCAATACGTCCAGAATCCAAAATAGCCGCGGTAATGATCGTGTTGGTCAACGTCGGATTGGTTGATGAAGTGAATACATATTTGCCATTCAGTACCGGGTTCTTTTTAGGATCCTGTAATTTTGTCGCAATTGGCAGCAAATCAGACAACATGTAAACGGCAATTTGATAGCTATTGCCAATATGATTGGCTTTTAAAACATCCGCGAATGGCAGCAAAATTTCACAAGAGCCAAGATGTTCTCCTGTTACTCCGGTTATTGCCGAAAGACCACGCAATGCAAAACCACCGCGACCAACCTCTATTCCACTTAATGACTTATGACTACCTTGATTTATTTCAACCACGGTTTGACGGAAGGAGGTCAAATCATCTGAAATATCAACTTTTTTCCCATCCCGCTTAGCTTGCCATCCATCCCGCCATAGGCGTACCAGACTACGACCGTTCGGCAAATGGAAATGAATATTGAATGATTTTTCTCCCGTTTGCTTTTTAAATCCCTCAACATATGGAATCATCACTTCACGCAATTGTTCACGTCCCAATTGCATAATCGGATCGGACTCATCAGTCATATCTCCAGATAAAGCCAATTTATAAGCACTTTGTACCTCTGGAACTTGTGAGAACAAAGCCGCCTGTTTCAAGGCCACATCACCCAGCTGATTGATGCTATCGTAAATACTTTCTTTACGAGCTTTTGCCTGTTCAGACAAAACGTCGTGCGCATAATCCATAAAGGATGTTTCCTCTTCATTTATCAGCCCACTCACCGTCATGTTGATTGAAGCAACAGCAATAAGAACAGATAAAATAACCATCCCGACAATTGGCACAATAAATTTTCCACGAATTTTCATCATCAACCTCCCCGAGAAGCAGTCCGTCCGAGATAAATACCTAAATTCAAAGCCTATTCGTAAAAATAAATAGAAATTGACTCCAATGTATCCATGTTCTGCAGAAGTTAACAAAAAAATCACAAAGTATGATAGTTTTTTAATATTAAATAATTAACAAAGATGGGTAGGTTATTGACTGGGGAAAGAATGTGGCAAACCTCACCGAAAGCTCCAAGCGTCATCAATGGAGCTCAGAATCAGTGTACACTGATATGACATGTCTGAATGGAATCAAGAAAACTATGGGGGGTCCCAAAATATAAATTTGGATTTAGGGTTATTTCACCGATCGACGAATATGGATTTCCCTCGCCAACATATCATCGACAGCAAACTGTGAGTTTCCAAGCTTAAAAATATAACTGGGGAATTTTTGTACTAAACTCAGTTTACTCCCCGGTAGCACCCCCATGCTCATTAACTTCTGCATTTTCTTGTCATCGCTTGCTGCAAGGTAGGCGATCTCCCCTGTTTCACCAGACTTCAGTTCAGTGAGAGCAACAATCCCTGGTTGTCCTTGTCGCCGCGCCTCAATACAGCATTCACCTGGAGGAATCGGATTACCATGAGGACAAGTGGAAGGGTGATTCAATAAAGTACAAAGCTTAGTATCGACGCCCTGCCGTAACAGATGTTCAAACTCACAGGCCTGTTCATTTCCTTCATCCCCTGCAATCCCAAGGATATCCATAGTTAAACGTTCAGCCAGTCGGTGGCGACGAACTGTCATTTGTGCTTCTGGGCGTCCTTCTTTCCTCAAACAAACTCGATCACCCCTTATTTCAACATAAGAACGCTGAATTAATTCTCGCAACTCTGGTGAATCAAGATTCACTTTAAGGGATGTCAGTAAACAGCCAACATTATCCCCTTCAACCGTCATAACCCAAAGAGATTCAAGAATTTCTTCCGCTTCTTCTGATATTCTTTCCATTATTGTTTATCCTCATTTATTTGCTGAAAAAATCGACTTAAAAACTTTCCTGGAGCCGGATTCGTGTATCCGCAAAAGGGACAATGAATCTTGCGACAACCACCAAAACAACCACCACAACTCTTTTCACCATTGAGAGGACCAACGACTGTCTTAATTTCCTTATGACAAAAACCACAGATCACGCTAACAGACCCGTTGCCAGAAGAAACTTATTGAGAAACCAGCCCGACGAAAAAGCCATGACC
>JAOZLQ010000109.1:0-2510 GCA_029934755.1 Desulfuromusa sp.
GCTGAAATAAAGCCAATTGCGGCAAAAACACGCTGCCCCGTCAGCATCAAAAGCAGCATGCCTCCAAACATCGTCAGGGCAATTAATTCATAACTCATGAAATTTTTCTTCCTGTTGCTACTGCCAGATCCTTAAAGAAAAATGATACAGACTCTAATATCATCAAGAAAATACCTGCCACCATGATCAGTTTGATCGGGATCATCGAAGGATTCCATTGAGAAAAATTTCGCTGTCCATACTCAATGGCATACATGGTACTGGATACCGACCCAATGAGCATTATGACCAGATAAAACAGGAGGAAGAAGGTCGTGACAACATCGACCCTGGCTCGATTTTTTTCTGAAAAGCGCTCGTAGAGCAAATCCATTCGCACATGCTCTCTCAGGATCATCGAGTAAGCACCACCAGCAATGTAATAAGCGGTTATGATGAATTGAGCCATTTCCACGGTCCAGGAAAGTGGCATGTTTAAAATATTTCGAGTAATTGAGCCAAGCAACAAAACCCCTATCATAACAAAAATTAAATACATCGCCACCCGACCAATCTTAATGGAAACAGCATCAACGTATTTGACGTAAAGAATTATAAATTTTGGCATTTTAAAATATATTCCTCCCAGTTCAACTCTGTTGATTTTTTTTGTGCCATGGAATTGATCTTCATCAAACCACTCTGGACCTTCACCTGCAACTTGAAAAACTAAACACCGTTATAAATAGGCTAGTACACAACATTATGGCTAAACAAGCATTTTTTTGACTGAACAGATAACGATGCTCTCTCAAGTAAACAAAAAAATGCCTGCAAGAGAATAGATCCGCTTCCCTATACAAGCACCATTGCTGGGTCACTCTCCGTTGAGCAACCATATCTGCTAACCATACGAATTATATAACATGGTTTGATTTTTATTGCAACAGCCCTTTCCTTGAAAAACGCCCATTCCTATCCAGTCATCCTCCACCCCTTAAGGGCTTTGCAGCCTGCCCCATCAGCATTACCAATTTCCTCTGTTACAATAACACGACATATAAATATTAAAATAAAGGTTTAAGAAGAAACGTATTGCCCGATCAGTCATTTTTTGCTACCGTTCAGGCATAAACAATATTAAATTTAATAAAAAAGGTGAGTCAGATCGAACAAGAACCACCCCTCCCCCCTTGCCAGCGGTTATATCGCCGTAATCGGTGGAGAAGTTGTTGGTTGTGCTGTTGCTCAATGAATGGCTAAGGATTTACAGGGAAAACTGATTGCGATCTAAAATGTGCCATGAACTGCCCTGTGCATGATATTATTTGAATCAAATTTGGCAGGTTTTCAAGCTGACCTGCAAACAAAAGAGCAACTAACTTATCGGTTCTACAGGAAGATCTAATGGCAATACTTGCAATTGACCAAGGGACAACCAGTACCCGTGCATTATTAGTTGAAGATTCTGGCTCAAGGAAGATAGTAAAAACTCTCGAGCACCAGCAATTTTATCCTGAGCCCGGTTGGGTTGAGCATGACCCTGAAGAATTACTTCAAAACATCCAGCTATGCATAGACAGTTACAATGATGACATTCAGGCGATTGGTATAGACAATCAAGGAGAAAGTTGTGTCGCCTGGGATGCGGATTCAAAACATGCAATATCGCCAGTCATCGTCTGGCAAGATAATCGTACCCACAACATTATTGACAAGCTCAAATCAGAACAAGGACAGCAGCAAGTATTAGAAAAATCGGGATTACCGCTAGATTCTTATTTCTCTGCCGCGAAACTTGCCTGGATTGTAAATAACATTCCCGCAGCCAAAAAATTACTTCAATGTGGAAAACTGCGGCTGGGAACAACCGATGCCTTTTTTCTTGATCGTCTCACCGGTCGATTTGTAACAGACATAAGTACTGCCTCCAGAACCTCGCTCATGAACTTACATACGGGCAAATGGGATAAGGAGTTATGTATTCTCTTTGGTGTGCCAATAGAAGCACTTCCTGAAATTGTTCCTACCACCGGCAACCTAGGTTCAATATTCTCAAATGGCCGGTCAATTCCTGTCACTGCAAGTATTGTTGATCAGCAGGCAGCCCTGTATGGACACGGTTGTCATAAACCGGGTGATGCTAAAATAACTTTTGGTACAGGGGCATTTGCATTAGTCCTCACCGGAGATACACCTCATCAATCTGTTGAGCAGGGACTGTTACCAACCGTGGCATGGCAACTTGAAGGAGAAAAGCCCGTATATGCTTTGGACGGTGGTGTCTATTCTGCAGGATCGGCTCTCAACTGGGCAAAAAACTTGGGATTGTTTAAAACCTTTGATCAGATTCATCAATTTCAAGCCCCCAGTGCCATAGAACGGGATCTGGTTTTCGTCCCAGCTTTATCCGGCCTGGGGTGCCCATATTGGGATAGAACTGCTGGAGGATTATGGATTGGTCTCTCATTAGATACTCAGCCTTTGGATTTAATCCAATCCATCTTAGAAGGTATCGCATTCCGAGCAGC
>JAOZLQ010000109.1:2610-7809 GCA_029934755.1 Desulfuromusa sp.
GATCGTCAAACTTATCATTTAAAAACTCAATGTGAAAGAAGGTCATAATCAATGTTCAGACACACAAAAATTGTCGCAACTCTTGGACCATCTTCAACAGAGGAAAAGGTATTGTCAGCTTTGCTAGAAGCTGGTGTTTCAGTTTTCCGCCTAAACTTCTCCCACGGAAACCTGAACGATAAAGCGATGATTATTAAGCGCATCCGTAAACTTTCTAAGCAACGTCGAAATGCCGTAGCCATTTTGGGCGACCTCCAAGGTCCTAAAATCAGGGTTAACTTGTTCAAAAACGGTTCCATGGAGCTTATCGCTGGCACAGAAGTAACGATTACTTCTCGCGATATTTTGGGTGGAGATGGCCTGATTCCTACTATCTACAAAGAGTTGCCCCAAGATGTACACCCTGGTGATCAAATACTGCTTGATGATGGATTGATGGAACTGGAGGTTTTAGACGTACAAAATTTCGACGTACGCTGCAGGGTTCGTTACGGTGGCCTACTAAAAGATCGTAAAGGAATTAACTTGCCTGGTGTGGATATCTCAGCACCATCTCTAACCGAAAAAGACCTGCAGGATTTGCATTTCTGCATCGACCAAAAAGTTGACTATCTGGCATTATCCTTCGTCCGCCGTTCTACTGAAGTACTGGAACTTCAGACGCTGCTGAAACAAAACAAATCCCAGATCAAGGTCATTTCCAAAATAGAGAAACCGGAAGCCGTTAATAATTTTGACTCCATTCTTGAAGTATCAGATGGAATTATGGTAGCCCGCGGTGATCTAGGTGTGGAGATTCGACCGGAAAAAGTTCCTTTGATCCAAAAGGATATCATTCGCAAATGTAATCTTGCTGGTAAACCAGTCATTACGGCCACCCAGATGTTAGAAAGCATGATCAATAATCCCCGACCAACACGCGCGGAAACCTCCGATGTTGCCAATGCAATTCTTGATGGCACGGATGCAATTATGCTTTCAGCAGAAACGGCTTCTGGTCAATATCCTGTCGAAGCTGTTTTACTGATGGATAGGATTGCAAAAGACATAGAACTGAACTCCTCACTGCGAGTCAATAATATTTCGCCAACAGCAGACAACGAAGGGATAGTCGACTTATCTGAGTCGATTGGGCACGCTGCCTCCCAGATTTCTATGCAGGTTGGAGCCAAAGCAATTCTCGCCTTTACCCAGACAGGCAACACTGCTGCACTGGTTGCCAAGTATCGCCCCTCAATCCCCATTTATGCTGTCACCCCTTCTCTGACAGTGTGTAGACAACTGGCTCTTCTCTCGGGGGTTAAATCGTTGCTGGTAGACAGCCAGGGGGACACCGAATCCCAGATAAAGTGGGTAGAAAAGAGAGTTCTCGAAGCAGGTGTTCTACACAAAGGCGACGTGGTTATCATTACCATGGGTAGCCCGATCTCGACACTCGGAACAACAAATTTGCTCAAGGTACATAAACTTGGATCAGAGTAAAAAGCCGAGAAAAGCACCAATCAACGTTGAAAAATTTCTCTACCAGTACCAGTGAATTATTTTGAAATGAACAATGCAACCGGTTCAATAACTTCATTAATGGGCAACAGATATGCCCTAAATTTAACTCATAAATTCAAGGAGATTATTTGATATGGCAACAAAAGTCGCAATTAATGGATTTGGTCGTATTGGACGAAATATTTTTCGAGCCGCACAAGCCTGTTCTGAGCTTGAAATTATTGCAATAAATGACCTGACCGATGCCGCAACTCTGGCACATCTACTTAAATATGACTCGGTTCACGGTTTTTTCGAAGAGACCGTCAGCACACAAGAAAATAAATTGATTGTTGCGGGAAAAACCATCGAGGTCTTCAGTGAAAAAGACCCGGAAGCCCTGCCATGGGGTGAACTCGACATTGATATTGTCATTGAATCAACCGGTTTTTTCGCCCATCGAGAAGGAGCAGATAAACACCTTCAATCCGGTGCAAAAAAAGTTATTATCAGTGCTCCCGGCAAAGATGTTGATCTAACCATCTGTATGGGTGTCAACGAAGCGGAGTATGATCCGAAAAAGCATCATATTATCTCCAACGCATCCTGTACCACCAATTGCCTTGCCCCGGTCGCCAAAATTTTACTTGAAGAATTCGGAATCGTCAAAGGACTGATGACAACCATCCACTCATATACCAATGATCAGAAAATTCTCGACCTACCTCACAGTGATCTCCGTCGCGCACGTGCCGCCGGACTCTCTCTGATCCCTACCAGCACCGGAGCAGCCAAAGCTGTTTCTCTGGTACTGCCACAGTTAAAGGGAAAGTTAGACGGTATGGCAATCCGTGTTCCTACCCCTAACGTTTCGCTTATCGATATTGTTGTCGAAACAGAAAAATCAACAAACGTTGAGGAAGTCAATGCAGCAATGAAGAAAGCTTCCCAAGAATCCCTCAGAGGGATTCTGGAATACTGTGAGCTACCACTGGTTTCCAGAGATTTCAACGGGAACCCGGCATCCTCCATTGTTGATGCCCTGTCTACCAGTGTTATCGGCGGGAACATGGTCAAGGTCCTGTCCTGGTACGACAATGAATGGGGATATTCAAATCGAGTTCTGGATCTTGCAACCTATCTAGCCCACCACTAGAGCAATCAATAGATAATCAGCAAATAAAAAACGGGTTGCAGATATAAATCTGTAACCCGTTCATTTTTTTGGCGCACCACAAAAGAGGTCCCAAAGCTAAAGAACCTTTAGTTACAGATAGTGACCATCGACCCCCCTTACTGCTTGGAAGTTTATCCCCAAATTGGGTAAGCTAGATCGCATGGCTTAAGATCAAGATATCGTTTTTGAAGAGATAAAATCGCAAGATAATGATCAGCGGAGTTTAAAGCGTGTCATGAATTTGCCAAGCTTACAATTTACGATATGATCACGATGTAGGGAAGGAATAGCTGGTGGCTTTCGCACTCCAAACCTTCTCATTTCTTTCATCAACTGCTGATTTGGACCTAGCTTGTTTCCTTTGCGAAATAATTGCAAGGCTGGTCCACGCTTATTGATCAGCATGTAAATACGCCCTAGATTGAGGTAATGATCCGCAACTCTCGGCTCTTCTTCAAGTGCCTGTTTGCATTCACGGATACCGTCAGAAAATTTACGATTTACCTTTGCGTTGCAATAAGCAAGATATGAACGCAGCTTCGGTGTGCTGTGCAGCTTCTCTGCCTCTTCTAGTAACAGCATTGCCTCAAGAACATTATTTGATTCAAGAGTTTCAAGTGCTTCTTCTAATAATTGGTAAAACTTATCACTTGGCTCATTACTTCCCCTGATGGAATTATGCTCAGAGTTAGCGGTCTTCTTTTCTTCAACTGTTCCCAGATTGTTTATAAGTAATTCGATGTTAGCATCGCTAGTTGCAAGTTGTTTTATAGCTTCAGTTAAATAAAAAACATCATTACATTTAGGGCACTTACACTGCTTCGATGTTAGTGGAATATCACCTTCTGAAAGTTCTTCACTAAAACCACAATTTGGACAATTAAATAGAACCTGCGCCATACGTTCCCCATGAAATTGGTATTGACGGTAAAAAACCTAAATAACCTCTAAGTCACGTTCATGTTACTACAAAAAACAATAGTTAGATATAAATAATTATTATTCACTTAAAATAGTGCCAACATATTTTATGAAAATATTCTGTTGTTTTCAAAGAGGGATACTTTTTCATCCGATTCTCCTTTCGCTCATTGGGTATCTACTGGATATTTATTGATTATCTGGAGCCTCCTCCCCCCAATACAGCGTAAAGTTTTACCCGGTTGGCTTGTTTGGCCAGTTGAAGGGCCACGAGCCCCTGTTCGACGGCAAATTGAAACTGTTGTGCGTCAAGAACTCCAAGATAACTGTCAATCCCCAGGTCGTAGCGTTCTCTCGAGAGGCGATGGGTTTCAGTAGCAGCATCGACAAGTGCCTGTTGAGCCATGACCTGCTGATCGATGGTTCCCTGTACGGCAAGGGTATCGGCGACCTCCCTGAATGCAGTCTGAATAGTTTTTTCATATTGAGTCAGGACGATCTCTCGATCGGCTTTGCTGACCCGGTAGGCTGCCCAGGTACGGGCATCAAAAATCGGCATGGCGATCTGTGGTGCAAAATTCCAGGTGTTCGTTCCAGAACCGAAGAGACCGGAGAGTTCATTGCTTGCTGTTCCGATTGTGGTGGTTAGAGAGATCCGCGGGAAAAATGCAGCTCTTGCTGCACCAATAAAGGCATAGGCTCCCTTGAGTCGATGTTCCGCTGCGATAATGTCGGGTCGAAACAAGAGGACTGCAGAGGACAACCCTACAGAGAGTTCTTGTGGCGGAATGACGCTGCTCAGATCAGTGGGCAGAAACTCTTCCGTTACAGGGGATCCAGCCAGCAGGTTGATGGCATTTTTATCCTGTGCAACCAGTCGTGTCGTACGGGCGACATCTCCCCGCGCGACCTCCACCGGAATTTGGGCTCGACGCAGATCAAGTTCGGTTGAAAGTCCAGCATCAAAAAGCTTTTGCACTAATCGGTATGCCTCCTGCTGGGTTTCCAGAGTCGATTGTGCCAGCTGATAATTTTCCCGATCTGCGGCTAGGGTCAGATAGACTCTGGCAACTTCTGCAACCAATGCTATTTGCGCCCCTCGTCGTGCCTCATCGGTTGCCAGATAAGCTTCGAGAGCTTGATCTTTGAGACTGCGAATACGGCCAAAAAAATCGATTTCCCAGGCAGCTATGCCCAGACTGACTCCATATTGTTCCACCGTTCGGAGATCACCGGGGGGAATCAGATCGGTAGAACGTTGCTGTTTTCCTCCGTGACCAAAGGCATTGACGGCCGGGAAAAGCTCTGCCCGCTGGATACCATAAATGGCTCTTGCCCGCTCAACGTTCAGCGCGGCAAGACGCAAATCACGGTTATTTTCCAGTGCCATGCTAATGATGGTTTGCAATTGTTCATCGGCAAAAAAATCGTTCCATGACAGTTCCGGAATGTTGACTGTTGCGGATGCCGTCTGACTTTGTTGATATGCATCCCCCTGTGGCAACTGTTCTGGAATCGGTGCAGCTGGCTGCGTATATTTTGGAGCCAGAGAACAACTACTCAAGAGCAAGCCCAAGCCAACTAACAAAAACACAAGTTGCCTATTCATCGGTAGCTCC
>JAOZLQ010000110.1 GCA_029934755.1 Desulfuromusa sp.
GGTTTAGATTTAGCCATAAGATACCTGATTAGAGTTAAAATTGCATGAATTATGGATTATTCTAGCATGTGTATCGGCTAACATGCTAATTTTCTTAAGTTAAAGTTTGAAGTTCTGGATATTGGATGGTTTCTTCTCAGCCATCGGTTGATAAATTGTTTTCTGGTGAAGGGAAAAGGGGTTTTATGTCAGGAATGGTTGAGAGTTTTAAGCGTGATCTTGCCAGAGCAAACTGGCGCGAGCTAAAGATTCATCTACAGCGGGATGCCATTATCGTTGTTTCTTCTGAATTGGATCTGATTGAAGTCGGGGTGGCGGTTGCTGAGGACGATAAGGCCTCGGTTGAGACCTGGATTGCTGCGAATCAATTGGAAAAACCAACAGAAAAACAACTTGAAAGCTGGGAGCAGGAGCCTGATAACATTTTCCAGATGTTGATAGTTCAACCTTTTATTTTGATTCAAGGTATTCATGATGCCTGAACAGTTTGTGGCCTCGCTCAGCCACTATCGGGCAACAGCGGTTTTTAATCCTTGGAGGGATATGGATTCCCAGCATGATCGTGACGATCGGGGTCCGGCAATCCGCAGACAACAATTACTCGGCTATTTACAGGAACGAATCGGGGTTGCTGATACTCTCCTCTGTGCTGAAGCAATTGGCTATCAGGGAGGACACTTCAGTGGTATCCCGATGACATCTGAACGGCTTTTGTTAGGTGGTTTAAGCCACAAAAACTTATATCCGGAGATGGTTTTTCAAAACCTCTCTCCGCAACGTACCAGTCGTGCGGATTTAAAGCCGCAAGGGTTTACAGAACCAACTGCAACAATTGTCTGGGGATTTCTGGCAGAACAGGGAATCGATCCGCGACGAGTGATTTTATGGAATGCTTTTCCATGGCATCCCTATCATCCCGCCAAAGGAATGCTCAGCAATCGAACCCCTAAGGAAACAGAGCTGGTTGCGGGTCATCAGATGCTGATGCAGTTGCTGAAACTGGGGCAATTCAGGCAGGTCGTTGCCATTGGGGAAAAGTCAGCATTGCAGCTGCAACAACTGGGCATCGCTGCTGTTAAGGTACGTCATCCTGCCAATGGGGGCGCTGGAAAATTTCGTTCCCAGATGTTTGATCTATTGCAGTGCGGATAATTTGTTCAGCTGTAATTTTAAGGTGTTAGTAAGAATGAGGTTTTATGTCGATAGATATTATTGAAAATCAGATCGGTCGTTTTCTGGCAAGTGAAGCACCAGAAGTGATGTCGATTAAGGGTGCCTGGGGGGTTGGTAAAACCTATGCTTGGAATAAATATTTGGGCAACGCTAAAAATCAAAAAAAGATTGTCCTGAAAAAGTACTCCTATGTTTCTCTTTTTGGAATCAATTCTCTGGAGGATTTAAAGTTTTCAATCTTTGAAAATATGGTCGATGAAAAATCTATCGGTCGCAGACCTACGGTTGAAAATTTCAAAACAAACACTGCCAATTTACTTAAATCTCTAGGTAAAAAATCTCTACCGATTATTTCATCAAACGCATCGATTGATCATTATCATTCCATTATCAATTCCCTGTCATTTCTTTCCTTGGAAAAAACGATCATTTGCATCGATGATTTTGAAAGGAAAGGAAACAGTATTGAGGCGCAGGATGTTTTAGGGTTGATCACTCAGCTGAAGGAACAGAAAAAATGCAAGGTTGTTCTGATCCTAAATGATGAGAGTTTGAGCGAAGGGTCTTCAATCGATTACATCAAACTTCGTGAAAAAGTGATTGATACAGAGTTGAGATTTGCTCCAACTGCGGAGGATTGTGTTGAGATTGCGTTAAACAATGACAAAATTGCCCGTTTGTTAGGTGACAGTATCGTCAAACTTGGAATCAACAATATCCGGATTATCAAGAAAATAGAAAAATTAGCGGTGTTACTGGTGCCGTTATTGAAGAGTTATGATGATCAGGTTTTGTCACAGGCTTTACGGACTATAAGTTTGTTGGCTTGGTGTTATTACGGTCAATCGAACGATACTCCTGATTACAATTTTGTGATAAGTCGTAACAGTGTATTCGGTGATCTGGATGATGAAATAATACTTTCAACCCAACAGCAAGGTTGGTGCGCGGTGCTGCGCAATTATAATAACTATGCTGTTGATGAGTTTGATCAGCAGATCGCGAGGCTGGTTGAAAACGGTTATGTCGATGAAAAAAACTTGCAGAAACAGGCAACGGTACTGAATGAAAAAATTCTTGCAGCATACTCTCAAAATTCATTTCAAGATGCTTGGACGAAATTTAACGAATCATTTGATGCCGATGATCAGGAGGTGATTACTTGCCTCTCGGATAGCTTTAAGCATAATGCTAAATATATCAGTCCCGTCAATCTTGATGGTACGGCGCGTTTACTCAGGTATCTAGGTAAAGATAAATTAGCGACGAAAATCATC
Source organism: Desulfuromusa sp. (assembly GCA_029934755.1). Lineage (GTDB taxonomy): Bacteria > Desulfobacterota > Desulfuromonadia > Desulfuromonadales > Geopsychrobacteraceae > Desulfuromusa. Next base: position 2,451 of record JAOZLQ010000110.1, read on the forward strand.
GACTTGTATATCGATAGGCGGAAAGTAGAAACGGAGCTTTTCAATCTTGATGCGGCAGCGTTACCCGGAGAAATTAAAGATTGGGAAGTGATTGAAAAGTTTAGAAAAAAACATGAATCGCTCAGTGCAAAACTTTCGCTTCAGGAAATATGTGATCAACTGCTTAGCTGTGATAGTTGTAGCGATGAAGAAGAGGCACATATGTCACAAGCGACGGTTGAAGAGTATGTAAAGCTGTTCAAACTCCAGAAAGGGCAGAAACTTTCCCAGTATATCGATCTTTGCTTGAAATTTCGCCGTTTAGGCGGCACAACCAAGTATCAGGAATTAATATCTGAGAAGACCGCTGAAGCGCTCAAAATTATTGGACGAGAGAGTAAACTGAACGCTAGTCGGGTCAAACGATTTGGCATAAAGGTTGACTAACGACCATGCTTCATCCGTAGAGTCATCAGGTTGTGCTTTAGGAATAAAACCGGATGACCCTACGGACTGTTTTCATAGGTTGAGAACGGAGTTATTATTCTGACCGTTTTTGTTCCAGAATTTTAGCTAACTCAACCAGTTTGATAAACTCTGCACGGTCGCCATTGGGATCTATCCCTTTGGCAGTTCGGGCAGTATCGGTGACCCAATCCCAATGGCTATTCCCCTTAAATTCTGAATTCCGTAACAGCATTCCCCATGCCGCAACTGCTGCAGCAAAGCGTTGGTTATCTGTTGAATTGGAGAAACTTGCAGGAGTTGCTGGGACTGTGAATGAAAGTAGGTTGCTGGTCTCTTCATCGGGTTTCTTGTAGCGATATTTAACCAGAGCCAGTTCACCACTTTTGGTTGGATCCGCTGAAACAGTCGGCTGCTGATATCTGAGTGGGGCGCCGGTTGTAACAGTTCCATCCTGTGGGATGATTTCATACAGCGCTGTCACTGTATGTCCGGCTCCCATGTCTCCAGCATCCTTTTTGTCGTTGGTAAAATCTTCCGTTTCCAGGAGCCGATTTTCGTAGCCGATTAACCGATAAAATTTGACGCGAGTTGGATTAAATTCAACCTGTAGTTTGACGTCTTTTGCGACGGTTAACAATGTGCCGCCAATTTCATTGACCAGAACTTTTTTTGCTTCTAGTAAATTATCGATATAGGCGTAGTTGCCGTTACCATGATCAGCTAATGCTTCAGCGGTGATATCGTCATAATTCAACATGCCAAAGCCGAGAACTGTCAGGTAAATGCCCAAATTCCGTTTTTTCTTGATCAAACGAACCAACGCATCTTCACTGGTGAGACCAACATTAAAATCACCATCAGTCGCCAGAATGATCCGGTTGTTTCCCCCTTTTACCAGATATTGCTCGGCCAAGTCATAGGCAAGCTCAATCCCTTCACCTCCATCAGTGCTTCCTCCGGATTCCAATTGATCCAAAGCATTTTCAATCGTTTTCCTATCGCTTCCTGGTGTTGGCTGCAGAACGATGCCAGCGGCTCCTGCATAGGCAACGATGGAAATTCTGTCATCCTGATTCATCTGTGCTGTCAGCATTTTCAAAGATGATTTGACTAGCTCTAGATCTTCATACATCGATCCGGAGACATCGACTAGAAAGACCAAATTTGATTGCGGAGCATCCTTCATGTCGATTGCTTTGGCCTGCAAACCGATATGCAGTAGAAAATGCTTCGAATCCCAGGGACACTCAGTCAGTTCCTGATATACAGCAACCGGGTTTTCCCCGGCGGGTTGGGGATAATCATAGCCGAAATAGTTAATCATCTCCTCGATCCGTACCGCCCCTGGCTTCGGAAACTGATTATCCCGCAGCATCCGGCGAACATTGGAATAAGAGGCCGTATCAACATCGATGGAGAAGGTTGACAGTGGTGAAAGGAGAGGGTCTTTAAACCCGTTTTCTTCGAGATATTTATAGGTTTCGGTATCAAATTGTGGTTGTGGCTGACCAACAAAGGACTGCACCATTTGGTGCGATATGGGCATTGAAGAAGCTGTTTTAATTGGAACGGTTCCGACCGTTGGTTCTATTACGATCATTTCCGGAGTACAGGCAGACAGTGTCAGTAGTAGAATAAAAATGAAGCCAACAGGAATGAGCTTTCTTAGTAAAGTCATTGGTTTTCCAATCATCAAATTTGAGTTAGTAACTAAAATTAGATTTCTATTTTTTCTCGAACTTAAAGGGTTATACTTCTCAGCGGGAGCAATTTTTTGCCCATATTTTGCCGTACAAGGAGCTGTTGTTTGAGGTTTCTGACTTTATTACTACTGTTTCTTCTCCCAACTATTGTTGGTGCTGAGGATATTGATAAACAATTGTTTGCGGCAATCAATCAGCGTAATTTAAGTGCTGTCGAACAGGCGTTGCAGTCGCAGGCAAATCCTGATGTCCGTAATCCTGATGCACTGATCTCATTTCAAACCCCATTGTCTCTCGCTGTGAGTCTTGGAGACGCAGAGATTGTTGCCCTGTTACTGAAGTATGATGCTGATATCAATCTACGTGTCGGTTTCTGGCATGATATCAGCCCCCTCTACGTTGCTACCGCAAGAGGAAACCTGCCGATGGTACAGCAACTGCTAAACGCCGGGGCAAAGATAGATCCAAATCGCTGGACAACTTTCAAAGGAATTCTTGCCGCCCCGTGGCATTTGCTGCAGGGGAAAGTTATCGACCTAAACCGTCCTCCCAGCCTGCTCGAAGCTGCTCAAGAGAGTGGCAACGACGAGCTCTTTAGCTTGCTGAAGAAGCGTGGAGCACGCTGAATGCTTGTTTAGCACAACCTATTTTCTGTGAATCAACCGTCCGGCACCGACCTGTCGTTTAGTTTATACCTAGAGAATTATTGAGACCTTGCCAAAAATTGTGTTTGTTTATTCTGCTTTCCATATGATCAATGCTCCGTCTCATAGAGTCCCTTTCATCGTCACGATCACTTTCCCTCGACTCAAGCTCAACAATAATGTTGTCAAGTTCATCTCCGCATTGGTAGTAACCAGGGATAGACCAATTGAAATAGCCATCGCTGCTCTCATCAACATCCCCATCCATCTCAACAATAAAAGCGTTAAGAGCCCGAAGATCTTTTCTGGCCGCTCGATTAAGGCAGGAATTCCACTTGCTCAATCTATTATTGAAGCGGTTTACCCCTGAGGTGGTAGCTTCGCTAAAACTTGGAACGGAAGGTTCATTGCAGTCGGTATCAGGAAATTCAAAGTTCCTAAATTTACGCTGAGCTGTCTTTGCGGCCTCTAAGTCTTCCAATTCCTCTAAGTCTTCAATTTTCTTTTCTTCCAACCCCGCCAATTTTTTTCTTGCCGATTTTGAACCATTAAGGATGGCCTTGTTATAGAGTTTTTCGGCCATAGCGTAATCCACGGCTACACCATAACCTTCCGCATACATTTCTCCCAAAATAGCTTGAGCGTGACCGTTGTTTTGGTCTGACGATTTGCTCAACCAATAAAAGGCTAGAGTATTATCTTCAGAGCCGCCATGGCCATAATAATATAGCTTGCCGAGATGGTATTGAGCATTTGAATGTCCTTGGATTGCCGACTTTTTAAACCAATGTGCCGCTTTACGATAATTTTGATCTACCCCTAGACCTTTTTCATATTGATATCCAACATCATACTGGGATTTTGCATGACCCTGTTCTGCCGCCTTCTTATACCAATTCATGGCTAAGGTGTAATCCTGTGCGACCCCTTTTCCACTATAATATTTGTCAGCAAGGTTGTTTTGAGCCATACAATGACCCTGTTCTGCGGCCTTGGAAAGCCAAGCTACCGCTTGGTAGTGATCCTTTGGAATGTCTTCGCCGCCATCATATAGAGAAGCGAGATTGTTTTGAGCCGGAGCATAGCCTTGCTCTGCTGCGAGTTGATACCAGTGAAAAGCATTGCTGTTTGATTGAGATTGAGTAAAACCACTATCCCAGTAGTAGCCATATAGATATTGGGCAAAAGCGTTATGTTGTCGAGCCTGATCCTCTAGACCGGGCAGGACTTGGGTAAACCATGTCTGGGCCTTAGTTTTATTCTCAGGCATCCCCGCGCCTAAATACATCATTTTGGCTAATTGAGCTTTAGCAAGGACACTCCCCATATCTAATGCCTGCTGGTAATAAGAGTATGAATTATCTACCTTGGACTTGAAGTAATAGAGATCGTTTGCTTTTTCGAGTAAAGCAGGAATTTCTGTATTGTTTGGTGCTGCACTGACACTGAAAGCCATGAGAAAAACCAAACTTATAGCGGATAAGGATTGCTTGAAACTTAAATACATTTGAAATAGCCTTTCGTTGTTAAAGAAAAGTTTTTGATTTCCAGCCAAAAAATATGATTTCTGTTGCTGCTCTTTCTCCCCATCAAACAAGAAGGTGGCAACAAAAAGATTTATCATTTCCTGAAAAGACAAGGCGCAGGCTAATAATATCCTAAGTTATTCCCCCATGATTTCAATAGAGGCATTAGCTCGCAGAGCCCCTGTCCATTTATTAATCGCTTCCGGAGCTCTTTGCTGTTTCATCCATTTCTGCAGGCGGTCTTTCACTTCGACAAATGGATCAACTCCACCACTTTTTTTTTCTATCAGCTTAATGATATGAAAACCGAACTGTGTTTCAATAATATCGCTGATCTCTCCTTCCTTTAATGCAAAGACACTGTCCTCAAAGGTTTTTGGCATTTGCCCCCGGGTTAAAAAACCGAGATCTCCTCCATTTATATTGGAAGGTCCCTCTGAATATGTCATAGCCAATGTAGCAAAATAACGACCTTCTTTTTTTGCAAGAGACAAAACTTCTTCAATTTTGGCTTTATCGGACATAAGGATATGACTGGCATGAATACGTTCAGGGTGGGTGAATTTATCTGGATTATTATTGTAATACTGTTGCAATTCGTCATCCCGAACTGTGATCTTATCGCTGACTTCCTGCTGAATTATTTTTTGCACCAATAGCTGGTTTTTGACGTAGCGCTTGATCAGCTCTACTTGAGCATTATCCACTCGGTCGTGTATTTCATTGGCATGCTTCTTAATGACTTCACTATCGATCTCTATCCCGGCGTTTATGGCGACCTGTGCTGCTAGTTGCTGGTCAATAAGGTAATTGAGGATATCCTTCTCATATTGACTTTTTTGATCATCTGGAAATGGCTGTCCTGAATTTTGTTTGTAGAATTCTGGAAGGACTTTCACTCCAAAGATAAAATCAATATCACTTTGGTGAATCGGTTCGCCATTCACTTTTGCAACCAGCGGATTGAGGT
>JAOZLQ010000014.1 GCA_029934755.1 Desulfuromusa sp.
CATAGGCACCGCCTTTACGATTACCATCTGCTGCAAAAGAGATTGAACCGGTAATACCTTCGAGAGGCTTATCCATATTGTGTAGATAGTCAGCCGCTTTTTTGGTGTCAAAGCTCTGATTGTGCTCCATGGCATGAATGATAGCTCGCATGCCATCAATGTTCATCAGTCCCCAGATTGATGGTGGCATCATGCCATATGTGCGCTCGTAGTCAGCAATGAAAGTCTTGGCAATTTCATAGGGGAGAGCCTCTGGTGATGGAACGTTGATAATAAGAGCACCCTTAGCTGAAGAACCAGCCAATTTGGCAAAATCAGCGTTGTCATTAGCGTCACCACCAATGAAATCAGCTTTAATTCCCAGAGCCTTTTGTTGTGCTCGTAATTGACCACCATCACTGTAATAACCGGCAAAGAAGATGACATCTGGCTTTTTAGATTTGATGTTGGTCAGAACCGGGGTGAAATTCTGGGAGTCTGCTTTGATTTTGGCATAAGTGACAACATTGCCGCCCGCTGCTTTGATCTCAGCGACGGTTGCTTCGGCTAATCCAGCAGCATAACTAGAGAAGTCAGAGACAACAGCAATACGTTTGTAACTTTTGACGTTAACCATGTAGTTGGCAGCGAAAAAAGCTTCAGCACTGTTAGGGAATGAGTTACGTAGGAATGTCCAGTAACCATGCTCGGTCAAGCTGTCGGCGGTACCATCAGATGTTTGCAATACGCCAGCATTGAAGTAAGTTTTTTGCGCAGCTTCGGCACAAGTTGAGGTGTAGGAGCCGATAACCATGGAAACACCCTTGTTGACCAGATCTTTTGCACAGATAGCAGCTGCCATTGCTGTTCCTTGGTCGTCACAGGGGATAACTTCAATCTTTTTGCCCATAACGCCGCCAGTAGCATTGATTTGCGCAGCAATCAGACGTACGCCATTTTCGATTCCCTGACCTTCATTGGCATAGCTGCCAGTAATTGGTGCCTGAACCCCAACCTTGAGGGTGTCAGCCCAGGAGAGGCCAGCCATCAGAGCGATGGTGCAGAGAGTTAGTAAGATGTTACGAAATGTTCTTTTCATGTGTTCCTCCTTGTAGGGTGGTTGAAAACAATACTTATATTACGAAAATCGATCTTTCCGGTTTTGATCGGTCAGTGAAATTGTCCGGTCGCGACACGGTACTTCATTAAAATAGCAGAAAATAACAATCAATGCTTGTTTAAACCGAGCATTTGTTTCAAGGCGTGTTGGGCAATCGTGGGGTTTTCCTTAAGACGACGTTTCGAGTAGGGAAGCCAGTCTTCGCCATAAGGGATATAAATGCGCAATCTGTGCCCAGCAGCGAGGATGATTTCACGCAGTTCTTCATCAACACCGAGTAACATTTGGAATTCGTATTGATCCGGCTTTAAATTCATCTGGCGAATCAAGTTCATTGCTTCAAAAATCAAAAGTTCGTCATGAGTGGCAATTCCAACGTATGCACCCTGTTTGAAAAGCTGTTCAAGGCTGACTATGAAGTTGCGATTGATTGCCTGTGGATTTTTCCAGGCATCTTTACGTGATTCGATGTAGATCCCTTTGCAGAGACGATAATTCTGATAGCCATCAGCTAGATCAACAACATCCTGCGGGGTGCGCCGCAAGTAGCCTTGAAATGCGGTTCCAACGTGTCCGGGGAATTCTTCACGCAATTTACGGTAGAAGGCAAAGGTGTCATCTGTGACGGGGACATCTTCGATATCAATTCGGACAAAATTATCCAGTTTTTTAGCTTCGGAAACCATCTCATGAATGATCTCAAAACAGCGCTCCTTATCGAGGAGCAATCCCATCTGCGTCGGTTTGATCGATAGATTGGCGTTTAGTTTTTCACGTTCAATAGTCCGCAGGATATTCAGCCCATCGTTTTTGAAGCTAACAGCTTCATCAATGTTTGTAATGAACTCACCAAGAATGTCGATGGTTGTCATTATCCCCTGTTGATTCAGGTCTTTAGTTACCTGAACAGCATCAGATAAAGTCGGTCCGGCAATATAACCTTTGGCGAAATGGCTGACGATTGGTTTGGGGACGTGCATGATTGTTTTTGATACAGCATAATTGAAAAGTGACATTATTTTGTCCTGCTGGTCTGCAAGTGGTTCAGTGTGAAAATCCCTCCTGATGACTCATCAGGAGGGAATGAATAATTTATTCCTCATCCAAAAACGGATATTCAAAGGTTTGTGGTGGAACAAAGTTTTCTTTGATTGCGCGTACTGAAGCCCAGCGCATCAGGTTTTGTTTGCTGCCTGCTTTGTCATTAGTTCCTGAGGCTCGTCCTCCACCGAAAGGTTGCTGACCCACAACGGCTCCGGTTGGTTTGTCGTTGATGTAAAAGTTGCCAGAAGCATTTTCCAGCTTACCAAGAGCCAAGTTGATTGCTAGCCGATCCTGGGCAAAGATAGCACCTGTCAGGCTGTAGGGAGATGTTTGATCGCATAACTCTAAAGTTGCTTCGTAATCAGCATCCTTGTAACAGTACATAGTCATCACCGGACCAAAGATTTCTTCCTCCATGGTTTTGAAATGGGGATCGGTTGTCGTGATAATGGTTGGCTCAATAAAGAAGCCTTTACTGTCATCATAGCCGCCACCGATAGCAACTTCGGCATCGTCAGCCGCCGCTGCATAGTCAATGTATTCAGTAATGGTACTGAACGCCGCTTTGTCGATGACCGCATTGACGAAATTACCAAAATCAGATACGTCACCCATTTTGATGCGATCAGTTTGAGCTTTGATCTCTGCCAAAACCGGTTCCCATAGCGATTCGGGAATGTAGGCACGAGACGCGGCTGAACATTTTTGTCCTTGGTACTCAAAAGAACCACGAACAATTCCAGTTGCAAGCGCTTTGACATTGGCAGATGAATGGGCAAAGACAAAATCTTTACCGCCGGTTTCGCCAACGATACGTGGGTAAGTTTTATATCTTCCGGTAGCTATATTGTTGCCGATTTGTTTCCACATGCTCTGAAAGACCGGGGTGCTGCCAGTGAAATGGATGCCGTTAAAGTCGGGGCTGTCAAGACAGACATTGCCGACATCACTGCCGGAGCCGGGAACAAAGTTGAGAACGCCGTCTGGCATGCCAGCTTCCTGGAACATTTTCATCAAGTAGTAAGGGGCGTAAACGGCAGCAGATGCTGGTTTCCAAACTACGGTGTTGCCCATGATAGCTGGGGCGGTCGGTAGATTCCCTGCAATTGCGGTGAAATTAAATGGAGCAATAGCAAAGATAAAACCTTCGAGGGGCCGATGTTGTACATAGTTCCAGATCGGAGCAGGTGAATGGAGCGGTTGATCTGCATAGATTTCCTGAGCAAAATAGACGTTGAAGCGGAGGAAGTCTATCAGCTCACAGGCGGCATCAATTTCAGCCTGAAAAGGACTTTTGCTGATATTCAACATAGTCGCTGCGTTGATTAGGAATCGATACGGTCCAGCCAACAGGTCCGCGGCTTTTAAGAAGATGGAGGCCCGATCTTCCCAGCGCAGACTTTGCCAAGCTGGTTTTGCTGCCATGGCTGCATCGATAGCCATCTGCACTTCTTTGGCACCCGCTTTGTGGTAACTGCCCAATTGAATTGAATGATCGTGGGGACAGGCAATTTTACCCAGATTGCCGGTTCGAACTTCTTTTCCGCCAATGATCAGGGGAACCTCAATCTGCTTGGATTTCAGTTCCTCCAACGCATCTTTTATTTTTTGTCGTTCCGGTGTGCCAGGTGCGTAGGAAAGCACGGGTTCATTTTGTGGGAAGGGGACTTTGATTGCGGCGTTATTCAGAACAGACATTGAGGATCTCCTTATTCTTTATGGTCTATGAACGTTATTTTATTGATAGATAGTTTTACTAGCAATGAAAATGCCAAACTCTGTTTTGGAGACCAAAACAACTATTGTTGAATAGATAACTACTTGTTTTATCGTGTATTTATGTTGCATGAAAGGTTGTTGTCCTGGGTTTTTATAGATCGTTAATAATTGTCCGGATGCGTTTTTATGCAATTTTGCATAAAGTTCAGGAAGTCAGTTCAGGCCGTGTTTCTTAATTTTTCTGGCAATGGTCGATTGGTTAACATTTAAAGCTTCGGCAATTTCAGTTTGATTGCTGAACTGTTGAAGGGCGTTTTCCAGAAGTTCTTTTTCAACTTGGTCAAGGGTTTGTTGTAAAGAGATTCCGGGGGCAATGTGATTAAGGTCGAACTGTTTTTTTGGAGTGTGAGATGTGATTTGTATGGGCAAATCCGGAAGATCGATGAGCTCTGTATCTGCCATGACCACCAGACGCTCACAGATATTCATCAACTCGCGCACATTTCCGGGATAAGGGTAGCTTTCAAGCGCATCTAGAGCAGCTCGGGTCAAACGTTTACGTGTGTCGGTTTGGTGGCCGAACTTTTCTAGATAGTGTTTGATCAATGGAAGAATACAGTCGTGACGCTCGCGTACGGCCGGAATCTGGATAGGAATGACATTGAGTCGATAGTAGAGATCAAGGCGGAACTTTCCCTGTTTGACCATTTCTCCTAAATCTTGGTGGGTTGCGGCGATAACGCGAACGTCGGCGGTGCGGCTTTTTGTGTCACCCAAGCGGGTGATTTGTCCATCTTCAAGAAAACGTAGCAATTTTACTTGTGAGGGGAGGGGCAGTTCGGCAATTTCATCAAGAAATAGAGTGCCGCCATCGGCTAATTCAAAATAACCCGGTTTGCCACTGGTTTGAGCTCCGGTAAAGGCTCCTTTTTCATAACCAAACAGTTCCGCTTCAATTAAAGATTCTGGTATCGCCCCGCAATTGATTTTAATCAAAGGCTGCTCAACTCGTTGTGAATTCTTGTGAATCAAGTCGGCAATCAGCCCTTTCCCGACCCCCGACTCTCCCAATATCAGTACCGATGAGTGAGCTTTTGCTACCTTGATTGACTGCTGCAAGGCACGAATCATCGTTGGACTGCGGGCAATGATTGACTGTGAATCCAGTTCGACTTGTTGCATTGCCAGCATTTGATCCCGAAGACTGTCTTTGAGTGCCTGTTGTTTTTCCAGCTCATGTTGCAGATTGTCAATTTCGGTAATATCCCGTTCGCTGACCACGATCCTGATCAGCTCATGTTGTTCGCCGAATACCGGAGTCGCAATCGAAATCAGTTTGTGATTATCCTTATCTTGTAGAAGGCTGACACGTTTTTTGCTGATACTGGCTTCAAGTGCAGCGGAGCGATCAATAAAACCCGATTCAATAAGTTCTCGCATGTTGAGCCCGATAATTTCGCTAGCCGAGAGGTTATGGATTTTTTCAGAGGCAGGATTCATACGGATGACGTTGGCATCAGCATCGCAGACAAACAGTCCGTCAGATGACGAGTCGATAATTGTATCCAGTTCGCGAGACAGGGCCTGGAATGAGGGGAGGCTTCGCGCCATGGTGTCAAGCTGAGTACCATCAACAAGAATGCAGACAACGCCGCTGATGCTGGAGTTTTCTATGTATGGATTCACCCCAACCAGATATTCGCACCCAGCAATCTTTAACGGAATTTCACAGCTGGTCTGGGAGCCATCAAGAACCTTTATGACATGCAGCCAGAATCCGGGAAATTCTGTCTCAAAGGAAGTTCCGGGATTTATTTCCAGGCGCTCTGTGGCTAGCCTGCTGAGTAGAGAAATCGTTCCGTCTCGATCAATAAAAATCAAAATTCTGGCGGTAGCATCAGCCAGGGCTTGTAAGTGACTTTTGTGGGATGAGGATAGCATAAAAGTATTATGCATATTTGCATAGCTTATGCAATAGCGAATATAAATCTGCAGATTTTAAATTTTACAACGGGGATGTTTAGAGATTTTCCCAGAATTCAGCTGCCTCTTTCCAGCGGAAAGCTTCATCCATATCTTGTGGGACTCCTTTACCGGTTGAATACATCACTCCGAGGCAATATTGAGCTTTTGTATGTCCTTGATCTGCAGCACTCGTCAGCCATTTTTTACCTTCGAGGGAATCTCTTTTGATACCTTTGCCGTTGAGGTGCATGATCCCCAGATTATATTGGCCATCGGAGCTTCCGGCATTAGCTGCTTCAAGCCACCAATGATAAGCAAGTTGCAGATCCTGATTTGTGCCAATTCCTTTGATAAAATGATGACCCAGCATTACTTGTGCTCGCTGGTGACCGCGGGTGGCCGCTTGTTTCAGTAAAGCTACCGCCGACGTTGGATCACGAACTTCTTCGTTTCCGAAGCTGAGTAATTTCCCCAGATTATAAATGGCATCCAGATAATTTTGTTCGGCAGCTCTTTGCAACCAGGTGCGTGCCTCTGTGTAGCTTTGCAGAACTCCAGTGCCCCTGGCATACATCATCCCCAAGTGATACTGAGCTGTTGGCAATCCTTGCTCTGCTGCTTGGCGTAACCATTGTCGCGCTTTGGAATAATTTTTTTTAACTCCCTTTCCAACCAGATACATATGGCCAAGGGTGAACTGAACTTTAGAATTGCCCTGTTCGGCAGCCATTCCCCACCATCGTCTGGCTTCGATAAAGTCTTTTGGGACGCCATGTCCTTTCGCATACATCAGGCCGAGATTGTATTGAGCATCGGAATAATTTTGATCGGCAGCTTTGCGAAACCAGTGAAGCGCTTGATCATAATCTGCAGGGACGCCTCGACCTTTGATATAGATTTGGCCAAGAACATTTTGTGCTCGTGTGTAGCCTAGTTCAGCAGACTGTTGATAGTATTTTGCCGCTTCGACTGGGTTTTCTGTGGTTCCTGTCCCTTTATCATACATGCGACCAAGCATGAAGATGGCTCGAGCATGTCGATGCTGAGCGGCCAGTCGAAACCATTTCATTGCCTCGGCAAAAGATTTTTCCACCCCTTTGCCCTGAAAGTAGTTCATGCCGAGCTGATAATGTGATTGTGCCATATCTGTCATCTGGAACCTCTTTGCTCTGACTGTAAAATAAATTTAATGATCTACTATACACTAAAAGTTTTTTTTTGGCAGAGAAAAAGTATGTTAAACGTTGACATATCATGATTAAAATGATCAAATCATAAAATAAAATAATCTATATTACTGAAAGGTCTATCGATGAGCGGATATCAGAAGCAGGAAATACTTCTTGAGACTGGAACCAATGAGATGGAAATCATTGAATTCTACCTTGGGACACAGCCTTTTGGCATCAATGTCCAAAAGTTAAAAGAAATTATCACTTTTGACCAAGAGGCGTTGACGGTTATTCCTGGGAGTGGAGATGGCATGCTTGGTACTCTGCTATTACGTGGTAGCACCATCCCCCTGATAGATTTGAAGTCACATATTGCCCAAAATGAAGATGATCTTGCGGATGATGTGCGGCGGGTTGTTCTGGTCTGTGAATTTAATGACCGGGTCAATGGTTTCAAGGTTGATGGGGTTAACCAGATCCATCGAGTTTCCTGGGAGGATGTTCAGCCGATGGCCAGTTTTATTGATCAGTACCGGCCACGTTTTACTGGGAGTGTCAATATAGATGGCCGTGAAATTCTGATCGTTGATCTGGAGCATATTGTGGCCGAGTTTGACCCGGAAGCAAACCTTGACTATGAGGCAGGGCTCCATGCTGCTGAGATGCAGGAAAAATTGCCACATACTCGGGAGCGGATGAAACTTCTGCTGGCTGAGGACTCAGCTTTGATTCGTAACGGAATCGAAAAAGTTTTGAAAGGTTCGAACTACACTGATCTGGAAGTATTTGTTGATGGCCAACAATGTTACAATCATATCTTAGAAATTAGGCAGCGGGTTATGGGTGGGGAACCACTCGGCAATATGTTGAATTTATTGATCTCTGATATTGAAATGCCGAAAATGGATGGCCTGACCCTGTGCAAAAAAATCAAGGATGATCCCCTGTTGCGAGATGTGAAGGTCATTATGTTTTCTTCACTGATCAACGAGCAGATGGCGATCAAATGTGATCAGGTGGGTGCTGATGGCTACGCAACGAAACCTCAAATCCCCTATTTGGTTGAAATGATGGATAAATTTCTTGGCATTGATGGGCTAAAATAAAACCCTAAACGGTACATATGCAAGGGAGTATTGTTAACCAATATTTTTTTCCAATCGTTGGCAGACTCTCTCTGCATCTTGTTGCGCTACTTTGATCTGTGCTGGGGACATTTTGTTCTCCAGTGATTCAAGGGCTTTTTGCGCATCCTCATGCCCTTTTTCAGCTGGCAGCCTCAGCCATATATAAGCTTTGATATGATCCTTTGGCACTCCTCTCCCGAGAGCATACATACCACCTAAATTATACTGTGCATCTGTGTAGCCCTGTTCAACGGCCTTGCTCCACCATTTAACCGCCTCAGCATCACTTTTCATAACGCCATAGCCGAATACGTATAAAACTCCCAGATTATATTGAGCAGCAGCATTTCCCTGCTCAGCTGCCAGGGTCCACCAGTGGCGAGCTTCATCATAATCTTGAGGGATGTCTTTGCCATTAATATACATACTTCCCAAGTTATATTGGGCATTGATATCACCTTGTTCGGCAGCCAGTTTGTACCAGTCAACTGCGGCAAAAGGATCAACTTCAACACCTTCTCCTTTTGCGTACATAAAGCCAAGGTTGTGCTGGGCATCAACATGCCCCTGTTCTGCAGCCATCCGACACCACTTTGCCGCTTGAACTGCGTCCCTTTCAATCCCCTGGCCAAAGGCGTACATTACGCCAAGATTGAACTGGGCATCTGTGCTCCCCTGCTGTGCAGCCAGTCGGTACCACTTGACCGCCTCCTGTTCGTTTTGTTCAATTTCCTCACCAGAGGCAAACATCATCCCAAGGGTGTATTGGGCTTCCATGTGATTTTGTTCTGCCGCTTTCTGGCACCAGTTCAGCGCTTTGTTGTAATCCGCATCAACTCCTTGACCGAAAGCAAGCATGACCCCCAGATTATATTGAGCATTGGCATCACCACGTTCCGCTGCTTGACTGTACCAGTAGACTGCTATGGAGTCATTTTGTAGTACACCATGACCTTGTTCATACAGGTATCCCAAAGCAAGTTGTGCTTGAATATGTCCTTGTTCTGCTGCTTTGTTATACCAGCGTGCCGCTTCAATATAGTCCTGAACAGCACCATCGCCGTTTTCGCACATGCATGCATAATTAAATTGGGCATCTGCGTTTCCCTGCTCTGCGGCTAACTGATAGCGTGTTTCGGCAATAAAATCTTTGTTGCTCATGATCCCTCCCGATTGAGATTCGGATTTCAGTACAAAACAATTTGTGTAAAGTAGCAGATGGGTCAATACTCTGCAAATAGTCTTAGAAGAACGGCTTTAACTGACCATGTTTTCTGCTCTTTGATTGTGTTACCAGTTGATTTGTCGCATAGAGCTTATCCAGAACAATTTTAATGAATAGCAGGTGGATGGGGTGTGTTAAACTTTAGTAAAGAAAAAACAGCGCAGGATACTACTTGTTGCACATTATCTAATTTTAGCGGCGATTTTTTTCAAAATCCCAATAAATATTTAAAGGTCAAATTGATGTATAAAATTATCACCCATCCTGGAAGTGCTCATAAAGATGATTTCATGTCTGTCAGTATCTTACTCGCAACTCTTGGTCATGCAGAAATCTTTCGGCGTGAGGCGACCAGTAAGGATCTTGCCGATCCAGATACTTATGTTGTGGATGTCGGGATGGACTATGATCTGGAAAAACATAATTTTGATCACCACCAGGACTCATCATTCCCTTGTGCTTTTCATCTGGTGATGAAGTATCTCGGATATCATGATGCTGCTACCCAGGTTTTTGGTTGGTACGCGCATATGAGTATGATGGATGTTCGGGGCCCCTATAGAACTGCCGAACATCTTGGTATTGATACTCGTATCCTGTTTGCATCTTCATCACCCATTGATGGTTATATTTTATCTTGTTTTTCAAAGGTGACATCATTAACTCAGGAAGATGATTTTTACCGACTGATGAAAGATTTTGGCGAAGATTTTATCAAAATGGTTGACCAGAAAAAGGAGCGATTGGAACGGCTGAAAAATGAAACTCAAATCCTGCCGGTGAAACACCTGAAAGCTCTGGTCAGTCGAATTGAAGATAATCCCAAGTTGTCAATGGAGTTGTATCTACGCGCTCTTGATGACAAGGCTGTTGTTATGAGTATCACCCCGTCGATCCGTGGGGCAGGGTGGGAAATGTTACGTCTGGGAGATAACATGATGGTTGATTTTCGTTCTGTCGCCTCCAACCCGGAAATCCGTTTTGTTCACGTGAATGGATTTATCGCTAAAACGAGAAGTTTGATCCCTATAGAGGAGGTTCTTGATCTCGCATCTCAGGCGATTGGTGAAGCGGAAGTGGTTATTTATTAGTAGAAAGAAATTGTCCATTTTTTTCATATTGTTCAAAGAACCAATAAAAGGCAAACATCAGACCGGGGGTTTTGGCAAGATTTTCATCAAAGAGAAACTGTTTAGCCTCAGCCAGTGGGATAAACTCCAGGAGAATTTGTTCATTGTCAATTCCACCACCGTCATTGACTTTCATTGTTTCGTCTATTGTCGTAAAGAAAAGATGCTGCCGGTTTCCAGTGATACCGACATTAGTAAAATATGAACTGATTTTTTCAATCTTTTCCAGAGAGACATCGTAACCACATTCTTCGTTGATTTCCTCTTTAGTAATCTGCTCCAGAGATGCTTGTTTATCCACAATTCCTGCACACAGTTCATAGGTGCACGTATGTTGTTTGTAGTTCATGTAGACGGGAGGGCGAAACTGTTTGACCAGAAGAAGTGCCTGTTTTTCAGTATGGTAAAGCAGAACTGATACGCTATCATGACCTTTGACTGCCTCCCAGATGCGTTCATTCCCGTTTTGGGAAAAATGTAAGCGTACTGGTTTGACAAAATTGTTCTCCTGTTGGGGAACAATGGAGAAGTCTGTAATTTCAAAACACATGGAGGTTCCTTTTAGCTGCAATAGAAAACGCCCCCCGGTTAAAATCTGGAGGACGCTTTCAGATCTTTATATCTCTTTGTGAAAATCAGGCATCTGCAATTTTCAAGACGATCTTACCGAAATGTTTGTCTTCTTCCATCATCTGGTGTGCTGCAACAACCTCCGTCAGTGGGAAAACTTTTTCGATAATTGGGACGATGCTTCTGTCAGCAAATTTTGGTAAGGCACGACGGGTAAATTCAGCAATAATGTCACCTTTTTCTGCAACGGGGCGACTCCGTAGAACTGAACCGATAATCTGCTGCCGCTTAACCATCATTAATGCCAGATTTAATTCAGCTTTGATGCCACTGATAATACCGATAATAACCAGTTTTCCTTGATAACCCAAAGATGCCATATTTGGCTTCAGATACTTTGCGCCGACGTGATCAAGAATGACATCCACCCCTTTTTTCTGAGTATATTCTTTGACCAGGCTGGAAAAGTCGGGAGTATCGGTATAATCAATGACCAGATCAACACCCAGATTTTTAACTCGTTCCAACTTAGTTGGATTGGCAGTGACAATCAGTTTAGCATTCGGGGTCAAGGCTTTTGCCAGTTGTATAGCCGCAGTATTAACCCCACCTCCGCCGCCATGCAAGATGGCTGTCTGCCCATCCTTTAATCCACCGATCATAAAAACATTAAGAAATGCGGTGATATAACTTTCATTCACACAGGCCGCCTCTTCAAAGCTCATACTGCCGGGAATTGGCATAAGATGGATGCCGTAGGCAACAGCGTACTCCGCATAACCGCCGCCACCAACCAGTGCCATGACCCGATCACCAACCTTCCAGTTACTGACATCGCTTCCGATTTCAGCAACTGTACCTGCGACTTCAAGACCGAGAATTTCTGAGTCACCGGCCGGGGGAGGATAGTTTCCTACTCGCTGAACCAAGTCAGGACGGTTAATACTGGTGGCAACAACTTTAATTAGGACTTCATCGGCTTTTGGCTGTGGTTTATCAATCTCCCCGACTTTCATAACTTCAGGGGCACCAAATTCCTCCATCAGAACTGCTTTCATTTCTCTCTCCTCTGAATAAAGAATGATTAAAAAATACGAGATTATATCTGAGGCACTTGCAAAACCCTTTAACTTCGAGTGACCGTCATTCCCGCGCAGGCAGGAATCCAGAGGTTTGCTAAGTACGTCAAAAACTGGATCCCCGTTTTCACGAGGATGACGACTTTTGCAAGAGGCTCATCTGTATGGAAATTGTCAAAAAGCATTGCCAGATCGTTTGTAACTATAGTCGTAAATGGTGATGGATTCAAAGTAGATATTGAGGCCTCAGGCAAAAGATAAAAAAAATGTAATAATTTTTGACAAATTGTGTATAATTATAGGTCTCGCTGAAATAATTCGATAGGTGTCTCATTTGAGTTTAATTAACACTATTGGCTTGGTTGCTGTGCAAATTGATTTGCAAAGATTGCTGAATTATCTACTGCTGTTTTTGTCCATTGTGGGGGGAATAATTTCCGGAATGTTGGCGGGACGGTTGGTTGATTTGTCACTGGGGGGGGAGATGGTCTTACTTCCTGACCCTGCGCCTCGACAGATTTCAATGCGTCAACTGCAGGTAGATGATTTTCAGATTATTTTGGACCGGAATCTATTTAATTCTGCCGCGGCTGGTGCTGCTGAGAGGGTTAACCTTTCATCCACAGCAATCGCTGCTGAGACTGCTGTGGAAGCGTCGGGAATAACTGGGGATTTGGTATTAATTGGAACGGTCGTTGCCGGGGACGATTCTCTGGCGCTGATTAAGTTAGGGACAAAGGCTGGTGTTTTTCAATTGAACGAAGAGCTGGCTTCTGGGGTCGTTGTAAGTGAAATTGGACGTAAATTGGTGGTTCTTACCGATCATGGCACCCGCCGTGAGTTACTACTGAAGCAACGTAAAGGGGCTAATGCCCAACGTGTTAAACAACGGAGCTCTGCCGCTACCAAGCAGGGAATTGTCGCTGTTGATAAAAGCCGCTGGCAGATTTCAAAAGCTGTAGCGAATAATGCTCGAGCCAATCTGAATTCATTACTGCAGACGGCTCGGATGGTTCCACAGGTCAATAATGGGAAAACTGTTGGTTTTAAGCTAGTTGAGCTGGAAAAAGGTTCGCTGCTCGAGCAGATTGGTTTACGAGTTGGCGACTTAGTTGTAGAGATTAACCAAGTGGCATTGAACAGTCCTGAGAAAGCACTGCAGATTTTCCAGCAGGTGCGTGAGGCGAACAATATAACTCTCAGGCTGATGCGTAATGGGCAACCGGAAACTTTTGAATATAGTTTTGAATAGGAGCTGATTGTGGTGATACGACGCGGCATAAATATTTTATTGCCGATATGCTTTGTTTTGATTCTGTTGGCTTCTCAATCGCTGGCAGCATCGAAAGAGAAGGTGGTAGGGGGGCTTGAAGTCACGCTTGATTTCCAGAATGTCGAGTTAATCGATATGATAGGAACCATCAGCGAATTGACCGGGAAAAATTTTGTATATGATGAATCGGTACGCGGCAAGGTCAGTATTGTATCACCTAAACCGGTTTCTGTGGATGAAGCTTATCGCTTATTCAGCACGGTTCTTAGAGTCAAAGGGTTTACTATTGTTCCATCAGGAAAAGTAAATAAGATCGTATCGGTTCGTAGCGCAAAAGAAGAAAACCTGCCGATTAGTAGCGGAAAAAATCTCGGCGAACAATTCATAACCCGTCTTATTGAACTGAAAAATCTGGATGCCACAGTTGTTGCTGATACCATTCTCCGTCCGTTGATGCCAAAAACCAGTCATGTTGTTGCTTATGGGCCGACGAATACTGTTGTTATTACTGACAGTGCTGCAAATATCAGACGCTTGGCTCAGATTCTTGCTTCTCTGGATCGTTCCTGGTCTGGCGAAAAGATGGAGATTGTTCCACTGCAATTTTCTGAGGCTGAGGAGACTGCCAAACTGGTGATGCAGATTCTCGAAGGGGGGGCTGCCCCGGTTCGCGGAGCAAAGCCAGGGGCCAATCTCCGTAAAAAAGCGCGCGGTCAGGTTGTCCCTTATGAGCGTACGAATAAATTGATGATAATGGGCGACGCAAAATTTATTTTGCATACCAAGGAGCTGATTGCTCAACTGGATGAAAAAGCGGATCGATCTCGATCCGGGGTGCATGTCTATTATTTGGAACATGCTGAGGCAGAGGGTTTGTCCGAAACGTTAAATCGAATCATTTCCGGAGCCAAAAAAGGGCAACCAACCAAGCAGGATAAACCAGCCGGTGGCATTTTCGGGGATGTTTCGGTTACTGCGGACAAGCCAACCAATGCGTTGATTGTTAATGCCACTGCAGAAGATTATGAGAATGTTCAGGGTCTGATCAAGCAACTTGATATCAAGCGGAAGCAGGTTTTTGTTGAAGCACTGATTCTTGAATTATCGATGGATGCTTTGATGGATTTAGGAACCTCTTTACAGGGGGCAATCGACACGGGCAGTGACAGCTTGATCTTCGGCACCAGTAGTAATTCCGGGGATAAAGGTCTGGCAACTATAGCAAACGGGGTTCCCAGTGCTCTTACTCAGGCGGTTGACGGTATTCTGCTCGGAGGAATGTTCAACCCTATTACTACTATGGTCAATGGAACCGAGGTCACAATCCCGGCTGTTTCAGCCTTAATCGGCCTGTCACAAACTGATTCAGATGTTAATGTTCTTTCCGCTCCGCGCCTGCTGACTTCTGACAATGAAGAGGCTGAGATTGTTGTCGGCAAAAATGTCCCTATAATTACCTCGAAGTCAACCGATAATGCGGGTAATCCGATCAACTCGGTCGAGCGCCAGGATGCAGCTCTCACTTTACGGTTTACCCCACAGATCACTGAAGGGAACTTGGTCCGGTTGAAGATTTTCCAGGAAATCAGTTCGGTGACTGACTCTGTCGGAACTGTTGATGAGGTTGGTCCAACTTTCAAAAAGACTCTGTTGCGCAACACCATTGTTGCTCGTGATGGTGAAACCGTTGTTCTTGGCGGTTTGTTTCAAACCGATAAAACTAAATTGACCAGTAAGGTTCCTTTACTGGGAGATATTCCAATCCTAGGGTATTTATTCAAGCGGACGAAAGATGTCGAAAAGAAAACCAGCCTGTTAATTTTTATTACCCCTCACGTGATTCGTAATGGTGAAGATCTGGAACGAATCACCCGGGAAAATCGTGCCAGTCTTGATCTGTTTCAGGAAGAACATGGTTCCGAGAAGTTTTTTGGTTTGGAAGATCCTGAGGGTAATATTTTGCAATCTGAAACGGCAGTAGGGGAGTAATCCATGCGACCGTTGAAGTGGCGTCAACTTGGGGAAATTCTGATACGGGACAAAGGGATTTCAGAGGATGTTGTCCGTCAGGCATTGCGAGAGCAAGAGTCCAGTTCACTGCGGTTAGGGGAAATTCTCAAGGAACAAGGGGAAACGACAGAAGTTATCTTGGCCGAAGCTTTGGCAACTCAGAGTGGGATGGAATATGTTGCGGAGCCTAAGGTGAAAACCAGTGCTTTGCATCTATTGACCACCGTTCCGATCAGTTATGCTAAAGAAAATCTGGCTGTCCCATTAGAAATTGATGGTCAGACGATTCGCTTAGCGGTTGTTGACCCCAGCAATAACCAGATCTTAAATGACCTTTCAGTTTTGACTGGGTGTCGGATTATCCCGTGTCTGGCAGAACCAGACAAGTTAATCGAAGCGATCAACCAAGGATATGAAACCCTCTCTGGTGGTGGTGATAGCTCAATCTCAGATATTGGCCAAGAAGATTTAGAATTGGATGGTTCTCAGATCGAAGATCTTCTTGATACCAGTGATGAGGCGCCAATTATCCGTTTTGTAAATGGTTTGTTGACCCAGGCTTACCGGCAACGTGCCAGTGATATACACATTGAACCCTTTGAAACTGAAGTCATCGTCCGCTACCGAGTTGATGGAGTTCTCTACGAAGTACAGCGTCCTCCCCACCGAGCTTTATCAAATATTATTTCCCGGTTGAAGATTATGGCAAATCTCGATATTGCTGAAAAACGGCTTCCACAAGATGGTCGTTTCTCGGTTCGTATTGCTGGAAAACAGGGGGATATCAGGGTTTCAACGCTACCAACTGTTTTTGGTGAACGGGTTGTTCTACGTTTGCTGGATAAAAGTTCTGGAGTCTTGGGACTGGGGGATATTGGTGTTGATGCGGAAATGCTGCCGCAGATCAAGAAAATGATTCAGAAAAGTCACGGCATCTTTCTGGTTACCGGACCGACCGGGGCGGGGAAAACCACAACCCTTTACTCGGCACTGTCGTCAATAAATTCTCACGAACAAAATATTATTACAGTTGAAGATCCAATTGAGTATCAACTTCCCGGAGTTGGACAAATTCAAGTCAATCCCAAGATAGGTTTAACTTTTGCCCAAGGGCTTCGATCAATTCTACGCCAGGATCCCGATGTCATTATGATTGGTGAAATTCGCGATAGTGAAACAGCTAAGATTGCTGTTCAAGCAGCATTGACAGGTCACTTGGTTTTTTCCACTTTGCACACCAATGATTCGGCGGGGGCACTGGCACGTTTAGTGGATATGGGTGTTGAGCCCTTTCTTGCGGCTTCAGCATTGGTCGGAGTTTTGGCCCAACGATTGGTGCGAACTGTCTGCCCGCACTGCAGGATTAGTTATCAGCCCGACGAAAAATTACTTGCTGAGTTGTTTGATGGAATTGCAGTACCAACACAGGCTACTTTCTACCGTGGTCGTGGCTGCAGCCATTGTATGCAGGTTGGTTATTTGGGACGAACTGGTTTATATGAACTTCTCGAAGTGACCGATCCAATTCGTCATCTGGTCACCAGTAATGCTGACGCTGCAACGATTCGACAGCAGGCATTGAAGATGGGGATGCGTTCTTTGCGGCAAGCAGGTTTAAGTAAGGTTTTGGCTGGTCAGACAACGGTTGAAGAGATCCTGCGAGTAACTCAGGAGGAGGTTTAACCGGTGGCACTTTATGAGTACAGTGCTTTTGATGCTCAGGGGAGAGAACAACGCGGTGTTGTTGAAGCTCTGAGTCAGAATGCCGCTAGCCGTAAATTGCGTGATCAAGGTTTGTTTCCAACCAGCCTTGCAACTGCCAGAAATGCTGTAGGTTCAGCTCAACGAACCTTTTTTCGGCAAGTCAGTGCTATCCAATTGGGTGTTGCAACCCGTCAGCTTGCAACAATGCTAACCGCAGGAATGCCTCTTGATGAAGCACTAGAAATGGTTGCTGAACAACAGGTAAAAGGTTCCTTTGGTTCTGTCCTGATTCGGGTGCGCGATGACATTTTACAAGGAAGTGCTCTATATACTGCTCTTCAAGTTCATCCAAAAATTTTCCCACCGCTTTATACCAATATGATCCGGGTTGGTGAAGAGAGCGGAACACTTGATAAAGTTTTACTGCAACTAGCTGAATTTACAGATGAACAAGCTCGATTTAATTCTCAATTTAAGGCTGCGTTGACTTATCCGTTGTTGATGTTTTTTGTTGGCACTGGCGTGTTACTGTTTTTGATGACTTTTGTCGTACCGAAAATTACCCGCATGCTGGAAGATTTGGAGCAGGCTCTGCCGCTACCAACCCAATTATTGATGTCTTTCAGCCATTTTTTAGCTACCTATTGGTGGCTGTTATTGCTTTTTGGAATTGCTATCATTTGGTTCGCCAGGCGGGTGTCGTTGACCGCGAGGGGCAGGTTTTGGTTTGATCAAAAAAAATACCGCTTGCCGTTGTTTGGACCTCTGGCTTTACAGAATGCCACTGCCCGGTTTGCAAGAACAACTGCGACTTTACTCCATAGTGGTGTACCGTTGTTGACATCCTTGGAAATTGTCCAGAATCTGCTCGGAAATAATTATCTACAGCGGGCACTTGAGGTGGTTCGGGAAAAGGTAACCGAAGGAGCTGGATTGTCTGAGCCCCTCCGTGATGCGGGAGTATTTCCAGCGATGTTGCCACAGATGGCAGCTGTTGGCGAGCGAAGCGGTGAACTTGAGGGGATGTTATTTAAGGTTGCAGAAATATATGAGCACCAAGTGCAAACACGATTGAACAGCTTGATGTCATTGCTGGAGCCGCTGATGATCTTGCTGATGGGCACAGTTGTCGGTTTCATTGTGCTGGCCATTTTGTTACCAATTTTTCAAGCCAGCCAGGGGATGGGATAGAGCTTAGACTCCAGGGAGTGATGCATGGATTTAGACAAACACAATCAACGTGGTTTTACGTTGATAGAAATTATGGTTGTCGTGGTGATACTTGGTATCTTGGCCGCAATTGTCGTGCCTCGTCTGTTGGACGAACCGGAAAAAGCCCGACGAACTGCGGCGGCAACTCAAATTCGTAGTTTTGAAGAAGCACTGGGGATCTTTAAGCTGGAAAACGGATTTTATCCCTCCACTGAGCAAAGTCTACAGGCACTGGTTGTCAAGCCGACAGTTGGACGGATTCCCTCCCGCTATAAATCGGGTGGCTATATAAGAAAAATTCCTCTTGATCCTTGGGGACAGCCATATCTTTATCTGAACCCAGGTGTGCATGGAGATTTCGATCTTTTTTGTTACGGACCCGATGGCGAATCGGGAGGCGAGGGTGAAAATGCCGATATTGCCAACTGGAACCTCGATTAATCGCTCAGGGTTCACCTTGGTTGAGCTGTTGGTTGCTATTGTTATTCTGTCGCTGGTCAGCTTTATTAGTTTGCCCCTGTTGGCGAACCGGAGTGACGGCGATGAAAGATTAAAATTGCGCCGGATTGCTGGAACCGTCAAGCAATTGTATAACGAGGCGACTCTGACACGGGATGAACATCTTTTGACCTTTGATTTTAATCGCAACAGTCTGCTGGCATTTCGTCTGCGATCCAGTGAAGGGTTGATTGAAAAAGAGCCGTTTGGGCAAGAAGTGATGCTGGCACCGTTGCAGATCAGACAGGTTGATATTGAAGGGAGAGGGACTTTTCGTGCCGGTCAGGTTTCTATCCGAATCTTTCCGCTTGGCTGGATGGAGCAGACCCACCTCGTTGTTCGTAAAGAGAGTGGAGATGAAATGCAACTTACCTTTTCACCATTGACAGGATCGATAACTATCGATGATGAGCGTACGACAGTCCGATAAGGGTTTTTCTCTGCTCGAGGTGATGATTGCAATGGCGATTGTCGCCATTGCCCTGGTGTCCTTATTGGGATTGTCGAACCGTTCTATCTTGGTTCAAGATAAAATCCAGAGGGTCACCCGGGCGACCTTGTTGGCGCAGCAGTTGATGAGTGAACAAGAATTAAATGTGGGGAATTTGCGTGTCAACTGGGAACCACAAGGGGATGTTTTTCTTGAACCATTTACTGATTTTCGTTGGCAGGTTAGTTATCAGGATACTTTGATCAACCAGGTAAAACAGGTCACCGTCATCGTCCTTTGGGGTGATGTAGAAAAAAATGAACTGGTTCAACTTGTTTCATTTTTACCCGTTGGCGCAGCGAAATGAGGGATACTTCGCGCGGGTTTACCCTTATTGAAGTCCTGTTGTCTATTTTGATTGGGACCTTGGTCTTGACCAGTATTTATGGCATTTTTAGCTCAGTTAGCAATGCTCGAAATCGTTTTGAGGCCGAAGGGGATTTATATCATCAGGCGCGGATTTTTTTTGATCGAGTGGGAGGGGAACTGGGCAGTCTGAGATTGTCACCACTGGGGGGTGAGGCTGTATTTAGCTCAGGGAATACTTCGGTTGGTGATTTTTTTCTTGAATTCAATACCGAGTTGGTTTCCCCGCTGTTGCAAAAATATGGAGGAATTTCCCGGGTTCGTTATGAAGTGCGGCAGGAAGAGGATGCCGCTATTCTATTCCGCAGTGAACAGATTTTGCTAGCTGATATGGCGGCGTCTGAGCCCCTTCAATTTATTGAAGGGTTGAAAACTTTTCAGGTTCGTTACTTTCGCCAGGGACGCTGGCAAGATAGCTGGTCGGGAACAACCCCGCCGCAGATGGTTGAGATTACGTTAGAGTTGAAAATTGAGGATCGGCTGATTCCGTTTCGCAGCAGTTTTGTTTTGTCCGGGGTGCGCGGATGAGTTGCTTGCGTAATCAAAATGGTATGGCTTTACTTCTGGTTCTGGTCATAGTTGCATTACTTAGTGCCCTGGTGATCGAATTTTCTTTTTCAACTTTAGTTGATTTACGAGCGACTGAAACGTTTCGTGATCGAACCAAAGCCTACTACTTGGCTCGGGGTGGAATTGAGGCGGCACGAATCATTCTTCAGGAAGATAAGAATGATTTTGATCATCCCACAGAGTTCTGGGGGAATCCGCTGGTTAATATCCCGGCTGGCGACGGTGATGTTAGTATTACCATTACCGATCTGACGGGTCGCCTGAACCTTAATTATATTGCTGATCGCAATGGTAATCCTCTGCCGGGTTATCATCGTTTTGTAGCTCTATGTGAAGAAGTTTTGTTGCTGGACCCATTACAGGTGCAGGAGTTGGCAGATTCTTTGGTTTATTGGTTCAACGCGGATAAAACCAAAACGACGCCGGATGATACTTATTATGCCAACTTGCATCCCCCCTATCACAGGCGGGGCGAAAAACTGACAATTATCGATGAACTGAAGTTGGTTAAGGGATTTGATGCGCAACGGGTTGAAAGGCTAAAGCCTTATATCAGAGTTGTTGGTGAAGAACAGATTAACCTTAATACCGCTCCTGCTGAGGTTTTGTACGCTTGGCAATTTTCGGCTGCCGAGGGTAATATTGAAGTTATTTTAGATCAGCGGGATATGGTTGCCTTGGTTGACTATCGCCAGCAAACGGCCTATCGGGCACTGTCGGATCTTGCTCTGGTAGAAGGAATCGGTGAACGCTGGTCTGCTGCATGGTTGCACAACTCAGTCGGAGTATCAGGATCGATTTATCAGGTTCACAGCCAGGGACGGATCAATCAGGGAAGCCGTTATGCAAAAGCTATTATCAATAAGCAGGGAAATGAACTTCTAAGTTTCAAGGTGGAATAATATCATGTCTAAACGTTTTATCGGGATCGATCTAGAAGGGACAGATATACGGGTTGCTATTTTAACAGCAGCACCGGGGAAAATCGATATCGAGTTGGAAAAGCGCAGTCATGATACTCCTGAGGATGCAGCTGAAGCGATCAAGGAGATGCTGGGTGGTAAGATCACCTTAGGTGATCGGTTGGTGACAGCATTACCTTGCCGTGTTGGTTTATTTCGCCGTCTCCGCTTTCCGTTCCGGGAAAAAAATAAAATAGAGGCGGCTCTCCCGTTAGAATTGAAATCTCAGTTGCCGATTTCTCTTGAAGAACATCTGGTCTCATTTTTACCCCCCCGGGCGCGTGAAGACGATTATGAAGTTGATGCTGTTGTCGTCAATAAGCGTGAGGTCGCGGAGCTGTTAACTTATTTTCCTGATCCAGAACAAAATCCACGTCGTATTGATCTTTTTCCTTTTGCGTTGCTGCCGATTTTGAGTGAACAAGATGGAGTCCTGGTTTATTGCCGTCGACTCGAAGTTGTGGTGGCTCTTGTTTATGATGGCATGATCCGGGATTATCGATTGTTACCCGGGACCAGTGAGCTGAATGAAACAGAAATTTTTGATTTTATTGCGACTCAGGTTAGTCAGTTAGAAAATGCAATTGGCCATGAAGGTCTTCCACTCTGGATTACCGGAGCAGGAGTGACTGAAGAGCTGCTGGTTATCCTCTATAAAACAGATCGAACTCTTTTGACTCCAGCTGAGGATGTTTTTGGTGACGAGGTGAGTTCTGAAATGGCTCCTGCTGCGTTATTAGCGTTAGCCGAGATGCGTGAAGAAAAAAAATCGGCACAATTAAATTTTCGACAAGGGGAATTTGCTGCGCGTGGACAGCTGGAGACTTTTCGCAGCAAACTTGTTGCGGTGATCCTGCTGATGCTTTTTGTGATTGTTGGTGGAGCACTGACAATGCATCTTGGTTATTTGCAGAAAACCCGTGAAGAGCATGCTTTGAAGCAACAGATCATAGGGATTTTCCAGCAGGTCATGCCTGCCGGTACGACGATAGTTGATGTGCCGTTACAATTTGAGGGACAGCTGAAAGATCTGCGAAAACAGATTCAACTTTTTGGTCTTGGTGGTCACGGGGCAGCAACTGTTTTGCAAAGTTTATCCAGCAGTATTGATCGGGATCTGCGTGTTGACTTTCAGGAATTTAACTACAATAACGATGGAGCACACCTGTCGGGAAATGCTGATTCTTTTGAATCTGTCAATCAAATTGCTGAAAAGTTGAAAGCGAATCCTCTCTTTAATCAGGTTGAAATTAAAGGTGCAAAATTGGCAGCTGACAATAGTCAGGTTGATTTTGAGCTGCAACTGAAATTTCACGGAGGGAGAGAGTGATGATTAAACGTCTCAACCCGAGAGAAAAGACCGTTGTTGTTATCGGATTGCTTATTCTGACATTGTTGTTTGTCTGGTTTGCTCTGCTTAACCCCTATTTTAAAACAATGAATACTT
>JAOZLQ010000111.1 GCA_029934755.1 Desulfuromusa sp.
GGAAATTATGGCCAGTAATTTCAGAGCGCTGGAAATCTGGCTGACCGTTGCTGTTATGTATCTGATGATGACAACCGTGCTGGCCATGTCATTAAGGCACCTCGAGAGAAGGATGAAGATTTTTTAAATTAAGTTTTATCTCAAAGAAAGACGGGAAAAGATGTCGAGCATTATTGAACTGAAAAAAGTGTGTAAATCGTTTGGTGATACAGAAGTTTTGCACAATATTGACCTTTCCATTCAAACGGGCGAGGTGGTTGTGGTCATCGGCCCGTCCGGCTCTGGAAAATCCACTTTGATCCGCTGTATCAACTGTCTGGAATTGATATCGAGCGGTGAGTTGGTCGTTGACAGTATCAGAATCCCCGATGAGAGGGGGAGAATACGTCAAATAAGGCTTGAGGTCGGAATGGTTTTTCAGCAGTTCAATCTTTTCCCGCATATGACTGCACTTGAAAATGTCGCTTTCGGACCTGCCAAAGCGAGGAAAATGAATAAAGCTAAAGCGACAGATATTGCCAGAGATCTGCTTGCTAAAGTTGGTTTGGCTGAATTTGAAAACAAACTCCCCGGACAACTTTCCGGTGGACAGCAACAACGTGTCGCCATTGCCAGAGCGTTGGCAGTTAACCCCAAAGTCATGTTGTTTGATGAACCAACATCAGCTCTGGACCCGGAAATGATCGGTGAAGTTCTGGATGTTATGAAAAGCATTGCCAAAGACAGCGGCATGACCATGGTTGTTGTTACTCATGAAATGGGATTTGCCGCCCAAGTTGGTGATCGACTGATCTTTATGGATGATGGCAGAATTGTCGAGGAAGGAAAGCCTGGCGAAGTGATGAAAAATCCTAAATCAGAAAGACTCAAGGATTTTCTGGGACATGTGAAACATCACTGACTTGAATAAATTGTCAGTCGGCGCATCGATTGCAGTATGAATCATTATCGCTCTGCAATGGCTATCAAGACACCTTATCCAATGCGGCACTTATTTCCTCCGGCAATTGCGGTCGTCCCTTGGCACTAACTCCGGTCCCAATCACCCGAGCTTTTAATACCAGCTTTTTCTCCGGCAGCAGATAGATATCCTGAACAAACCGGTACCGCAACGGAGAAACTCGTTCTAGAATAACACCCACCATAAAACGTTCACCACTGCGCAACGAATACTTATAATCGACTTCTGCCCGGATCACCACCAAACTAATTCCGCGCCTGACCAGCGCAGAGAAATCAAGACCAAGTTCTTTGATGAATTCATGGCGACAATGTTCCAGATAGTTCAGATAAACCGCATTATTGACATGCCCTTGCATATCACACTCATAATCTCGTACCTGAAATTCAAGTTGGAACTGGTACTGTTTCATCCCATCCTCCCTTGTATTGAAATCCACCAAAACCACCCTATTCCCTAGTTTATGTCACCATATCAGAGACAAAAAAGCAAACCTTGTCGATAATTTACCCAGCATAATATAGACGACTAAATCTCCCATTAAAAAGCGTACTTTATTCTTGACAGTATTAGTTAAGATTCCTATATTGACCGACAGATTGCTGATAACAAATCATGAAGGAGAACCGATGAAACTCTCAACCAAAAGTCGCTACGGCGTTCGAGCCATGTTTGATATGGCCTTTCATGCTGGTACCCTTCCGGCACAGATTAAAGATATTTCTCGCCGGCAAAATATTTCCCCACGCTATCTCGAACAAATTTTTCAGGATCTTAAAAAAGCGGGATTATTAAAAAGTCGCCGTGGCCCTCAAGGTGGCTACAGCCTGATGAAGCCTGCCGAAGAAATCACGATTAAGGAAATCGTCCTCGCCGCT
Source organism: Desulfuromusa sp. (assembly GCA_029934755.1). Classification (GTDB taxonomy): domain Bacteria; phylum Desulfobacterota; class Desulfuromonadia; order Desulfuromonadales; family Geopsychrobacteraceae; genus Desulfuromusa. The sequence continues at coordinate 1,840 of JAOZLQ010000111.1, forward strand.
GAAGGGGAACTATTACTGGTCAACTGTATCAAAGGACGGCGCAAAGACGGTGAAGCACCGCCCGCCTGTGAGTTTGACAATCAATGCCTCACTCAACATATCTGGGCTGAGGGGAGTCGCCTCCTTGGTGAATACTTTGATTCTATCACCTTGAAAGATCTGTGTGAGCAAGGACAAGAGATGGGCCTTGAAAAAGAGCTGGATCACCGCTTTATGTATTTTATCTGATGCGTTATGAATCTGGACAAAAAATATCAACACCTGCAAGAGATCTTATCTGAGTTTGATTCGGTAGCTATTGCATTTTCAGGGGGAGTTGATTCAACCCTCCTATTGAAAGTTGCTTGCGATCACCTTGGAGTGGACAAGGTTTTTGCCCTCACGGCAACATCCCCTATCTTTCCCTCCTATGAGATAGAACAGAGCGAACAACTCGCCCATGACTTTGGCGTTCGACAGCAATTTATCGCCAGCAACGTCATGGAACTGACCGATTTTGTCGAAAACAACCTGCAACGCTGTTACCACTGCAAACACAACATGCTCAATCTCTTTTTACAAACAATGGTCGGGATAACAGATACGTTGCTGGATGGTTCTAATGTTGATGATCAGGATGATTACCGTCCCGGTCAAAAAGCGGTCATCCAGTTAGAAATCCACTCTCCCCTTCTGGAGGCTAAATTCACTAAACGTGAGATCAGAGAATTAAGCCGAAAACTTGGTCTATCTACTTGGGATAAACAGCCCTTTGCCTGCCTTGCCACACGTTTTCCTTATGGAAGTAAAATTACCGTTGACCGCCTGAAACAAATAGATCAATGTGAAACCTGGCTACGGCTACAAGGTTTTTCACACTACCGGGTGCGCTGTCATGATCACTTGGCTCGGATTGAAGTTGCCGCCGAAGATATATCTAGGTTATTGGAAGAACCCCTCCGTCTTGACCTGATTGAAACGTTTAAACACAATGGATTTGACTATGTGACCCTTGATCTGCAAGGATACCGTAGCGGCAGCATGAATGAAGTTCTACCCGAGACCTGAACCAGTAGGCAGGTTGCGGATAAGATGCCGATGATATTGTAATGTGATGCATGCAGGAGGAACCATGCCAAAAAGTAGCGCATTATTTGCAGTTTGTTTTGTTGCCGGCATGCTCGGAGCCTTGAGCAGCAGCTTATTTCTGTGGGGATGCAATGAATGGGATATCACCACTCTCATCGGGGTTAAAATTGTTCAAACCCTGGAGCTATCAAAACTCTACCCTCAAATGTTCATCGGTGGGCTCTGGGGGCTGGGATATTTTTTCACCGTTGGGATCCCTCGTCATCGACGCCATTGGGTTCGCAAAGGACTCTGGTTCTCACTTCTTCCGTCATTGTTTGCTATTTTCTACCTTTACCCCGTCATCTATCACAAAGGGATGGCAGGATTCGATCTCGGGATGTTGACACCATTGTTGATCGTTGTTTCCAATATGATCTGGGGAACTTTTACCGGTTTTTTTGCCCGATTGTTCTGGGGACGCTGAACGATGCGACAACGTTTCTTCCCGGCGCTTGCACTACTTTTTCTGTTGACGACACCTGTTCTAGCAGAAAACCTCTCTGGACGAGTCTTATGGGTTTATGATGGCGATACACTAAAAGTGGAAAATATTGGCAAAGTTCGTTTGATCGGCATTGACACTCCAGAATATAAAGCATCATCACGGGATCGTTTTTACACAAAAAACTTTCATATTAAGCCCAAAAAGCTACGTGAAATTTCCCAACAAGCAAAAAAATACAATATTCAGCAGACTAAAGGGAAAAACGTCAGACTTGAACTTGGTCAAACTCAAAAGGATAAACACAACCGATTACTTGCCTATGTTTATTTGCCTGATGGAAAGATGTTAAATCGAGTGCTACTGACAAAAGGGCTAGCAACAGTGTTTCGCCGTTATGATTTTCAATATAAAGAAGATTTCCTTAAAGCCGAAAAAAAAGCACAAAAAAAAGAACTGGGTCTCTGGAAACATTAATTTCTGTCACAGTTTTCATCTCCCAATATTTGGAGCCTATAAAAAGAATGGAAACCTTGTCATACCTGCAACAATTGGTTGATCAAACCGTCCTCGGAATTAGTTTGACCCGTTTTGTCATTGCCTTTTTTATTTTGTTTATGTCTCTATTGCTCAAACGAGTCATTGCTCATCTGTTCACCAAAACCATCTTCAAAGCCGCGCAAAAAACTTCCAGTCAGATGGATGACATCTTGCTGAAAAATATCAATAAACCAGCTGAATTTCTGGTTGTTGTGATCGGTTTTTATCTCGGAATTAAAATTCTGCAACTCCCCAGCCAGCCAACCGATCTCGATCAACTGGGTCGCAATGTGGTGCAAATACTGCTGACTTTCAATCTGGCCTGGTTCTGTTACAACATGGTCTCACTCATTGAACATTGGCTGAGTCACTGGGCCAAGCGTACCGATTCAACCCTGGATGATCACTTGGTTCCATTTATTCGCAAAACATTGCGGGTGTTCATTGTCTTTCTGGCAATTCTCATGTTGGTTCAAAACCTTGGCTACTCCATCTCCGGGCTGCTGGCCTCACTGGGATTGGGCGGCCTGGCAGTCGCCCTGGCGGCAAAAGATAGTTTGTCGAACATATTTGGCTCAATCATGATTCTCCTTGATCGACCCTTTACCATTGGGGATTGGATCAAAGCAGGAAATATGGAAGGAACTGTCGATGAGATCGGCTTCCGCTCAACCCGAATTCGCACCTTTGCCAAAACTCAGATCACGGTTCCCAACAGTGTCCTGATGAATATGTCGATTGATAACTTCAGTCAGATGCCAAAGCGTCGCATCAAATTGTCCGTGGGAGTGACCTACGATACAACCCCGGCACAAATGCGCCAGGCTGTTGCTGCAATTAAGCAAATGCTTAGGGAACACCCGGCAATCCATCAGGACTTTTTCCTGGTTAATTTTACCGACTTCGGTGCTTCATCCCTTGACATCATGGTTTACTGCTTCACCACCAGTACCATCTGGGGTGAATATCTTGATGCCCGGGAAGATGTTTGTTTAAAAATTATGGAGGCGTTGGAAGGGATTGGAATTGAAATTGCTTTTCCAAGCCAAACTCTATATATGCACGATATGGATCGGGAAGGCGGGGAGAAAACCGGTAGTAAATCAGTTTAAGAAGATTGTTCCTGATTTTGGCCAGCAGTCAGGTAAGCGTAGATCAAGTCATCAAGGCTGGGCTCGTTGGAAACTTTCGGCTGGTTAAATCTATCGACAATCGGCTCCTCAACAATATTCACCGGTTCAGAAACAGGAACAACCGCAGGGTTTTCCTTCATGGGAAAAGTAGACGTATCTGCATCATTCAAGGTCGGTTCGCTTGCGGTGGATTGCTGAGACGACTGCCCCGTCGAAGCGCCCAAAGGAATTCCGAGTTCGACTATCCGTTCATCAAACTCACCTTTAGTTAAACGCCGCAACACCCCTTTATGCTGCTCTTTCGCTAATTCCTCAATCACATGGTCAAGATTATCAACCTTGATAATATCAGCATAGCTGGTCTTGTGCGACAATATAATGGTGCCACCGTGATAGAGAAGAGTCACCAAATGAGGGTTTTTCAGTCCACTGTCCTCTGTCTGGACATGAAAACTGACACTCCGATAAGTAATATTATGATTAAACCCGACAATCATGACAATGCCTCAAATAAGAAAGCTAATATGTACCGCAACAATCCGGGATGACGCAACGGTCATTCTGATTTTTCTCAATCACCATCCTCAGAATTTTAGAGAAATAGTTCAATGTTCAGACTTTAATCAGCCACAAGAGGCTCCCCTTTTTGTGGTTCGATCCCTGTCAATGGTGGTGCACTAAAACTGAAATCGGCATAAATTGGTTGATCAATACGAGCATGCCCCTTCAAAGTTTGACGTACTTCACCCTCAACCAGTATTTGTAACTGTCGAAGATAGGGAAAATTCTCATTCAAGCTATTAGCCAAGCTGTAGATCGACAACAATTCTGTCAAACTCCCCCCTGGGTGAAAATCAACCAGATGCCGAGAAAAATCGACTCGCACCAGGTCATTTTCCACATCGACAGCAAGAATTTTTGTTTCCTTAGGCAACACAGCAATGTTCTCTTGCTGGGAACCTTTGATTAATCCCTGTAAAAGGTTGTGGATGCAGTCGAGATCTTCATCACACACAGGATATGTATAAGATTCTGGAACCAAAAAAGCTCCCCCTGGTTCTGTAAAATAGAGCTGAATTTCGCGAACCGGAACATCCTTGGTAATCGCAACCCGGACTTCATCTGCAGTCTTTTGATCCTGTTGAAAATACCAGCCGGTTCCATATCCGACAAGAAGACCAACAAGCAACACTCCAAGCAGGCTCAACAATATATTTTTCATCGTACCCTCTTTAACCTATTTGTATTTGCTCAACCCGCCCAAGACTATTCCCGAGAAATGCTTGGCCAACACGCTCAAAGCGGGTCGGGACATCGGTCACAAAAAAAGTTCTATGCCCGCCATGTTCTGGTTTTGCCAATCCCTGCTGCTGAAAAAGTTGCTGTACCGATTTTGCTGTTTCTTCTGCCGAATCCACCAAAGCAACCGTTTCACCAAGAACCTGCTGCAAAGTACGACGCAACAGTGGATAATGAGTACAGCCCATAACCAGAGTATCAATTTGCGCAGCTAACAACGGCTGCAAGTATTCCAGCGCGGTTAATCTGGCAATCTCATGCTCTGCCCAACCTTCTTCAGCCAGCGGAACAAATAAAGGACAAGGAGCAGTAAATATCTCCGCATCAGGCAACAGTGCATGGATTGCCTCAGGATAGCGATTACTATTTATTGTCCCTTCAGTACCGATAACCCCAATCCGTCTGTTTTGGCTTTCAGCAGCACGGCGAGCCCCCGGTTCTATCACCCCAATCACAGGTAATTGAAAACGTTCCCGCAACTGAGGCAGTGCAACCGCTGAAGCAGTATTACATGCGACAACCAACAGCTTGACCCCCTGATCAACCAAAAATTCGGCAGCCTCAAGAGCATAACGTCGAACCGTTGCAACACTCTTGGTTCCGTAAGGGACCCGTGCTGTATCACCAAGATAGATTAAATTTTCTCCCGGCAATAAACTTGCAATCTCTTTAAAAACTGTCAGCCCACCGACTCCAGAATCAAATATACCGATCGAACGATGTCGCACAAAAGCTCCCAACAAATCACTTTCAAACAAAAAACACCTTGGTATAAGTCTAAAAACCAAGGGAAACATCCTAGTTAAGCCCCTTGATAAAGTCAAGATTTACGGGCTTTTACCACTTTCACCTCACTGAACAATCTGCTACTATTCTGCCTACCTGAAATCGACTTAAGTCAGTTGTTCAGGTGAGGAGAGAATATGAACTGGGAAAACATTAAACACTACATGGATTACTTTCGCACTGATCAAGTCATGCAACAGTTGCAAAATTGGAATGTTGGCGATCTGAGCACCAACCCCTGGTTTCTGGGAGGATTTGCTGTCATCATACTTTTTACCTACTTTATGGGTTGGCGGGCAATAGCTGGTTTTATGAGCGGCATCGGTGGGTTTGCACTCGTCGTATCCTTGGCAATCGGCAAGGGAACCGGTGTAGATGGAATTGCAAGTGGAGGCCTTTGGATTATTGTTGGCGGCGGTGCAGTGGTTGTTTTCCTATTTATATATCTCCTGTTTATCAAATCGGAATAATCATTAATTTCTTAAAATTATTCTACAAATCCAAACTCGATTTCTTTCACTGGAGATATTCATGAA
>JAOZLQ010000015.1:0-4005 GCA_029934755.1 Desulfuromusa sp.
CAGAGGTTAAACTCGGAACACCTCTCGTACCAGGTGCTAAAGTTAAGGCACAGATTGTTGCTCAGGAAAAAGACAAGAAAATCCTTGTTTTTAAATCCAAGCGGCGTCAAGGGTATCGTAAGAAATTCGGCCATCGTCAACAAATTACCCGACTTAAAGTCGCGGCAATCGAAGCTTAAGGAGGCAATCTCATGGCTCATAAGAAGGCTGCTGGTAGTTCTAGAAATGGTCGTGACAGTGCCGGTCAACGGCTTGGGATAAAACGTTATGGCGGACAGGATGTTTCCGCTGGTTCTATCTTGGTTCGCCAACGTGGCACTACTTTTCACCCCGGTACTAATGTTGGTTGTGGCAAGGATTATACTTTGTTTGCAATGATTGACGGTGTGGTTAAGTTTGAGACTAAGGCAAAAGGTCGTAAGCATATTAGCGTTTACGCCGCCTGATCAGTTTTGTTTTGCAATTATTAAGAAGAACCCGGTATCGCTTTGCGGTCACCGGGTTCTTCCGTTTCAGGTGTGGATAACAGGATAATAAGATGAAGTTTGTTGATCAAGTTAGAATTGAGGTTAAGGCTGGAGATGGTGGGCGCGGATGTGTCTCATTTTTGCGCGAGAAGTTCATTCCCAGAGGTGGTCCTGATGGCGGTGATGGCGGTGATGGTGGGAATGTTTATTTTATCGTTGACGAGGCACTATCAACGTTGCTCGACTATCGTTATTTGCATCATTGTAAAGCTAAGAATGGGGCTCCTGGACTGGGTAAAACCAAACATGGGAAAAATGGCGAATCATTAGAGCTACGAATGCCACAGGGAACTTTGGTTTATGATGATGAAACCAATGAACTGCTGACGGATTTAACTGAGGTTGGAGAACCTCAGCTGTTTTTACCTGGGGGGAAGGGTGGTCGCGGCAACGCCCGTTTTGCGACCAGCACTAATCGTGCTCCACGACACGCTCAACCGGGAATTGCCGGAGAAGTTAAATCCTTGCGGTTGGAATTGAAATTGTTGGCAGATGTTGGCCTGGTTGGTTTACCAAATGCTGGTAAGTCGACATTGATATCATCTTTATCTGCGGCTAAACCAAAGATTGCCGATTATCCCTTTACCACTCTGGTCCCTAATCTTGGAGTTGTTCCGTATGGCGGGTTTAAGACTATGGTCATGGCGGATATTCCTGGACTTATTGCAGGCGCAAGTGAAGGACAGGGGCTGGGGATTCGATTTTTACGCCACATTGAACGTACCGATCTATTTCTTCATCTGATTGATACGTCATGCATGCAAGAGGGCAATCCCCTTGATAACTTTGCGATGATCAATAATGAGTTAAATCGTTATGATGAAACGTTGACTGGTAAGCCGCAAATGATTGTCCTGACCAAGATTGATGTTCCCGAAGTTCGCGAACAAACCGTTCAATTGACGGAACATTTTGCATCACTCGGGTATCAGGTATTTTCAGTTTCAGCAGTGACTGGCGAGGGTTTGAAGGAACTGGTGACCGCTGTGGGTAATGAACTGGATCGGTTACGTGAAGTCTGAAATGTTATTGATATTAGATTGAAAATTATCTGCTGAATCGAGGAGTTATGCGTAAAGCGTTGCTTGCACATGTAAAACGGGTGGTTATCAAGATTGGTAGTGGAGTGATCTCCAATGATGCCGGGTTGGAGGATGATCAGGTCACATCTATCTCTACCGACATTTGCCGTCTGCTTGATCGTGGCATGGAGGTTATTCTGGTCTCCTCTGGTGCAATATCAGCCGGGAAGGGGCAATTGGGAATTATCGGAAAACCACAGACAATTCCACAGAAACAAGCTGCTGCGGCTATTGGTCAAACGCAAATTATCCTGAAATATAAAGAAACTTTTCAGGCTCAAAAGTATAATGTCGCTCAGGTTCTACTGACGCGAGATGATTTATCGAATCGACGCAGGTATCTGAATGCACGAAATACGGTCATGACTTTGCTTGAATATGGAGTGACCCCAATTGTTAACGAAAATGACACTGTAGTCGTTGATGAAATCCGTTTTGGCGACAACGATAACCTGTCTGCGCTGGTGACTAATTTGGTTGAAGCTGACATGCTTATTATTCTCTCTGATGTTGATGGCTTCTATAATCAAGATCCTCTAGAAAATCCACAGGCTGAATTGATTCCGGTGGTTGAACGGATAACTTCCGCAATTGAAGCAATGGGCGGTAACTCTCATGGAAGCTTGGGAACCGGAGGAATGAATACCAAATTGAAAGCAGCAAAGCGGGCAGGACTCAGCGGGGTTGGGACGCTGATTGTCAATGGTCGCAGTGCAAATATCCTCTCCCGTGTGTTTGCTGGTGAAGAAGTGGGTACATATTTTCTGCCAGCACAGTCTAAACTGACTGCAAAAAAACATTGGATTGCTTTTTCAAAAAAACCGCGAGGTAAATTGATCATTGATGAAGGTGGGCAGACGGCAGTAATCAAGCGTGGCAAAAGTTTGTTGCCGGCCGGTATTTGTGGTGTTGATGGTGGATTTGAGCGCGGTGATGCTGTGCGTCTTTGTACCCGTGACGGCGAAGAGTTTGCCCGAGGGGTGATCAGTTATTCACTGGCGGAAGTACTACAGATTATGGGAAAGCAGTGTGCCGAGATTGAAAAAATTCTTGGTTACAAATATCGTGATGAAGTGGTCTGTCGTGATAATCTGGTTTTGACCGTGGAAGATGAAGAGGAGGTTGATTGATGCCTATTGACAAAGAGATGCTTGATCTGGCTAATGCTGCGCAACAGGCATCACGGCAGATGGCCAATCTATCCTCGACGATTAAAAATGAATTGCTACAGAATATGGCTTCTGCTCTGGAAAGTAGTTCAGAATTCCTGCAGATAGAGAATGCAAAAGATCTCAGCCAGGCTCACAAAAATAAGATGGCTGTTGCCATGCTAGATCGTCTCACACTGACTTCTGAGCGGATTCAAGGGATGGCGGATGGTTTACGCGAAGTAGCTACACTTCCCGACCCCGTTGGTGAAATCACCGGTATGTGGATACGCCCAAATGGGATCAAGGTCGGACGGCAACGGATCCCGTTGGGGGTCATTGGGATTATTTATGAATCACGGCCAAATGTTACTGCAGATGCCGCTGGATTGTGTCTGAAAAGTGGTAATGCGGTTATTCTGCGGGGTGGTTCCGAGGCAATACATTCTAACCGCGCCATTGGTGCAATCCTGAAGCAAGTGCTAGAGGACATGGGACTACCACAAGCTGCTCTTCAGGTGGTATCAACCAGTGACAGGAATGCGGTTACCGAACTGTTGCTGCTAGAAGATCAGATCGATCTGATTATCCCGCGTGGCGGTGAGAGTCTCATCCGGTTTGTTGCTGAAAATTCACGAATTCCGGTGATCAAACATTACAAAGGGGTGTGTCATACTTATGTCGATGCTGCAGCTGATCTGCAGATGGCGGAGGAGATCTGCTTGAATGCCAAGGTTCAGCGTCCCGGTGTTTGTAATGCTATGGAAACTTTGTTGGTTCATCGTGATGTCGCGGCTGTTTTTTTGCCACAAATTACCGCCGCTATGCGTAAGTCAGGTGTTGAATTGCGGGGTTGTGAAAAGGCACAGAAAATTGTTTCCGATCTTGCGCCGGCAACGGAAGCGGATTGGCATGAAGAGTATCTCGATTTAATTCTTGCCGTACGGATTGTGGATAGTTATGAGCAGGCTCGTACGCATATTGAAACATACAGTTCGCTTCACACCGAAGTCATTGTGACAAACGATTACCGGTTATCGCAGCGTTTTTTACGCGAGATTAATTCTAGCGTGGTGATGGTGAATGCTTCTTCGCGTTTCTCTGATGGAAATCAACTGGGACTTGGTGCTGAAATCGGGATTTCCACGAGTAAACTGCACTCTTTTGGACCGATGGGTCTTGAAGATTTAACGACCCGAAAGTTTGTTGTTCTAGGGGACGGGCAGGTGCGAGAATAGGTTCAAGGTT
>JAOZLQ010000015.1:4105-22503 GCA_029934755.1 Desulfuromusa sp.
ACCCGAAAGTTTGTTGTTCTAGGGGACGGGCAGGTGCGAGAATAGGTTCAAGGTTTTAGATCTACCGCTCATCCTTTCACCTTGAGCCTTGTCCCTATTTCCAAAAGAAGGTATTTGCATGCGTATCGGGCTACTTGGTGGCACATTCAATCCAATCCATTTTGGTCACCTGCATATCGCTGAAGAAGTGTTGAAGAGTTGCAATCTAGATCAAGTCTGGTTTGTTCCAACCTCTCAGCCGCCCCATAAACGCCTAGCTGTTGAAGTTTCTTTTGTTCAGCGGTTAGCAATGGTTGATGCTGCCCTGGCAGATTGTCCACTGTTGACTAGCTGTGATATTGAAGGACGTCGTGGTGGTATCAGCTATTCTGTTGAAACTTTACTGCAATTACGCACAAAATATCCGCAGCATGAATTTTATTTTATTATGGGTCTTGATTCGTTTCAGGAAATCAGTTCCTGGAAAGATTATTCCCGGCTATTCGAATTAGCCCATATTGTAGTGACAGCCAGACCTGGTTTTTCTGGCTCCCTACAAGAGCTCCTGCCGGTTGCTATCGCAGATCGCTTCTGCTATGATTCCGACTCCAAAAATCTTCGGTGTGATACGGGATTTTCGTTGATTGCAGTTGTGCATACCTGTCGTGATATTTCTTCCACAGAAATTCGTCAACAATTGTCGATGAACCGGGATATCAGCGGGCAAGTGCCGCAGGCTGTCATCAGTTATATTAAAGCTCATAATCTCTACTCAAAAAGAAAATAAGAAGGTATTACTTTGCAAGCTACAGAAACAGCACTTTTAGCCGTTGAATACGCACTAGATAAAAAGGGTATTGATCTCAAATTATTAGATGTCCAGGGACTCTCTTCATTGACTGATTATCTCCTATTGGTTTCGGGGCGCTCGGATCGACAAGTCCAAGCAATAGCAGAAAATATCAGAACGGAATTTAAACATCATCACAACGTGTTGCCGCTGGCTATCGAAGGGATGGATAAGGGGCGTTGGATTTTGCTCGACTATGGCGAGATTATGATTCATGTTTTTCAGCCGTCGGTGCGTGAGTTTTATGATCTTGAGGGCTTGTGGAGTGAAGCTCCCGAGGTTGAGTTGGCACAGCCTGAAGAACAGTGAAATTAAAACTGATATGTGTCGGCAAGTTGACTGAAACTTGGCAACGGGATGCCGCGGATGAATATGCCGGCCGGGTGCAGCGTTATTTCCCGCTGGATATTGTTGAATTAAAAGAAGAAAAGGGCGGCAGGAAGGGAGATACAATTGGATTGCTCAAACGCGAAGGGGCGCGGATCATGGAAAAGGTTCCTGATCGAGCTTTTTTAGTTGTGCTTGATGAGCGGGGCCGTAATCTTGGTTCAGAACAATTGGCGGCACTGTTATCCGAAGAAATGCTCCACGGCGGACGCGACTGGTGCCTTTTGCTTGGGGGGCCTTATGGTCTTGATCCTGCGGTTCGCAAGCGGGCCGATTTGATTCTGTCGTTGTCAAAAATGACTTTCACCCACCAGATGGCAAGAGTTTTATTACTTGAACAACTTTATCGAAGTTGTACCATAATCAAAAATGAACCCTATCATAATCGGTAGAACATTTTACGGAGGCGGATTGTTCGATGGACGAAAAAGAATTAGCAGAAATCAGGGCGCATCTGTTACAGGTGCGCAATGAAGTTTTAGTTGAATCTGAGCGTGCTTATGCGGCCTCTCAATCGCTAGGTAAAGATGGTGTTCCGGATATTGGTGATATGTCATCTAATAGCTATAATCAGGAAGTATTGATGAATCTCAGCGAAACGCAGCGATCCAGGGTACGTGATATTGATGCTGCCTTGGAACGGATGGATAAGGGAGTGTATGGTCTTTGTATGCGTTGTGAAGAAGAAATTTCTGCTCGACGTATGGAGGTACGACCGTTTTCCCGTTATTGTATTGATTGTAAAACTGAAGTTGAAAAATTTGGTGAGTAAATAACTCTGTGACCCGTACCGTGGGTTAGCTTGGAGATGGTCATGATCCTAATTGCCGTACTTGTTTTAGCTTTTATCCTTTTTGCTGTTGGGTTTCTTTACTTCTGGGGGGTCAACCCCGGCGATATTACCGTTTTTCTAACGAATGATCTAAGTTATACTCTACCGTCAGCTATTATGCTGGTCTGCGTATTGTTGATTGGTCTGTTAATTGGTAACGGTGTCCATTTCTTGAGTGCGTTTCTCTACTCCTTCCGTAACTGGAAAGGGGGACGTCGGCTGAAGAAAACTGAAGAAACTGGTTCGATCTACCGCAGTGGTGTTGGCCGGTTGCTTTCGGGTGATTTAAAGAAAGCGCGGGCGTTGCTCAAAAAAGCTTTAGATCGAGATCCTCACCGGGTTGATTGTCATCTAGCTCTGGCAAGCGTTGCACTTCAGGAAGGTAATAGCACGGAGGGGATTGAGTTGTTGCAAAAAGCGCGGAAACTTGATCCAAAAGGGATAGAGGTTCTTTTTAAATTGGCAGCGACCTATGAAGAAAGTGGACGACGCGAAGAGTCCATGAGGGTTTATAAAGAGCTGCTGGATGGAGATGCCAATAACCGTAAGGCAATGCGTGCCTTGCGTGATATTCAGATGGATCTTGGCCATTGGCAGGATGCACTTGAACTGCAGAAGAAAATATTGAAAATATCAAAATCCGGGGTGAAAGCGGATGTAGAAAACCAGATCTCGCTGCAATTACGTTATGAAGTTGCTCGAAATGAGTTAGAAAATGGCAAGCAGGAGCAGGCTATTGAAGTCTGTCGAGATATTATTAAAAAGAATGTGAAATTCACTCCTGCCCGGGTCACACTTGGCGATGCTTACCGCCAGGCAGGACGTGATGCGGATGCTATCAAGGTCTATCAGGATGGCTATAAAGCATTGAAAAAAAGTGTCTTTCTGGCACGGTTGGAAGATCTTTATATCAATGCTGAAGATCCTGCTGCACTGCTTGCATTTTATCGTAGCCAGATGCAGGTCGATGCTGAAGATCTGCTGCTTAAACTGTATCTAGGGAGACTTTGCTTGCGTCTGGAAATGGTTGATGAAGCGATGCAGCATTTAACTGATTTGGAGAGTTCAGGAGTTGACTTCACCAAACTGCACTTGTTGCTGGCAGAAGCACAACGCCGTAGGAACAATGTTGAAGAGGCCGTTATCGAATACCAGAAAGCTCTGAGTATCGATAGCCATTTGCTCTTGGGATTTGTCTGTGAGGCTTGTGGTGCCAGATTTAACGAATGGCATAGTCGTTGTCCTGAATGTAAAATTTGGGATTCCCTAGTGTTACCAGAGCGGAAACAAATCCAGGATGCTAAGCTTATCGAAGAGCCAAAAATAATTCCACAGGGTTCGCAGGAGAAATAAAATGGCACCAGGGCCAGTAGCATTAGTTATTTTAGATGGCTGGGGAATCAGTGAAATCTGTGACAATAATGCTGCTTGTCAGGCTAAGACGCCAACCTTGGATCGCCTGCGACAGGAATATCCGATCAGTCGCTTAAGTGCTTCTGGGCAGGATGTCGGATTACCTGATGGGCAGATGGGGAATTCCGAAGTTGGGCACATGAATATCGGTGCTGGTCGGATTATTTACCAAGATTTAAGTCGGATTAGTTTAGCGATTGAAGATGGTTCTTTTTTTGATAATCCAGTCCTGAAAAAAGTCTGTGAACGCTTGGTTGCTTCTGATGGTAAATTACATCTGCTTGGTTTGCTCTCTGATGGCGGGGTTCATTCTCATAATACTCATCTCTATGCTCTGGTGCGGTTGGCTCAACAACTTGGCGTCAAAGATGTCTGTATCCATGCGTTTCTGGATGGTCGTGATACGCCACCTAAAAGTGCTGTTGATTATCTCCAGCAACTTGAAGATGAACTGCAAAGAATTGGTCTTGGCCGAATTGCGACGATAACCGGTCGTTATTGGACAATGGATCGTGACAATCGTTGGGAACGGGTTGAAAAGGGATATTTGGCTCTAACTGAGGGTATTGGTCAACATGCAGATTCCTCCAGGGAGGCAATTGAATCCGCTTATGCAGCTGATCAGACCGATGAATTTGTCGAGCCTTGGGTGATTGGTCAGTCGGGTTCTCTTGATGATGGCGATGGCGTCATCTTTTTCAACTTCCGCTCGGATCGTGCCCGTGAAATGACCCGTGCTTTGACTCGGAACGATTTTGATGGGTTTTCTCGTAGCAAAGAGCCGCAATTAGTTGATTATGTTTGTTTGACTGAATATGACGAATCGTTTGATCTTGCCGTTGCTTTTCCTTCTGAAACCTACCCTGATATCCTTGCTGAAGTTGTTTCTAATGCTGGTTTCAAGCAGCTGCGCATTGCTGAGACAGAAAAATATGCTCATGTCACATTCTTCTTTAATGGCGGTGTAGAGCAGCCTTGGCCAGGTGAAGACCGGGCTTTGATTCCTTCCCCAAAGGATGTGGCAACTTACGATCAGAAGCCTTCGATGAGTGCGGTTGCCGTGACTGATGAAGTGGTCAGACGGGTTGAAGCAGAAGAATATCAGCTGATAGTTTTAAACTTTGCCAATTGCGATATGGTTGGACATACTGGTATTTTAGCTGCTGCGATTGAAGCGGTCGAGACTGTCGATAGCTGTCTTGGTCGGGTGGTCGATGCGGTTATAAAGGCTGGAGGGAAACTACTGATCACCGCAGATCATGGTAATTGTGAGCAGATGGTTGATGCAAATGGTCGGCCTCACACAGCTCATACCACGAACCCGGTGCAATTTATTTTTGTTGACCCTGATCGAAAAGACCAATCTCTCCGTGATGGTATCCTCGCCGATCTGGCACCAACTATTTTGGAGTTACTCTCTCTGGAAAAACCTTCTGCTATGACAGGGCAATCATTACTGGTTGGTTGAGGGGGTACCGTGGGAATGGGGGGATTTCCAAAGGCTAGGCAATATTTACTGTCGCTGTTCAAGCTATTTTTCCCTCCGGCTTGTCCACTCTGTGGCCATACTTTGTCAAACAATGAATCCGATCCCTTGTGTTCTGCTTGTTTGGCCGGTTTCAACTCTCTTCCTGATGCTCATTGCCCCCTTTGTTCTCTCCCTTTTGCCGGGACATCCAACAGCTCTCACCTGTGCGGACGATGTATAGCTCACTCGCCTTCTTACGCAAAAGTTTATGCAGTTGGACTTTATGATCAATCTTTGCGCCGTGCTATCCACCAGTTTAAATTCAACCGCAAAGTTGGTTTGGATCGATCCCTGGGAAAGTTGCTTGATAGGGCAGTTGATCGTTACTTGGATATCGATCTGGTCGTGCCGGTGCCACTACACCGTAAGCGTTTACAACAGCGGAGCTATAATCAAGCCTTGTTGCTAGCCCGGGCATTTGCCCGGATAAGAAAACTGCCGGTGGCTACAGATTTGTTGATTAAAATATGCGAAACGGAGGCTCAACAGGAGTTATCGGCTAAAGAGCGGGCAAAAAATCTTCAGGGAGTGTTTAAACTGCAGAAGGAGGTTTCAGAATCCACGATTCTTTTGATTGACGATGTTCTAACAACGGGGGCAACGGCGGAAGCTTGCAGTCAAGTATTGCTAGCAGGGGGTGCAAAAGTTGTTTACGTTGCAGTTATCGGTCGAGCACCCTGAATGCCTTAATAATCGCAGTAAAAAAAGCCCTTGAAAAATAACGAAGTGCTATAATGGCGTGGTGTTCCAATTTTCAGATTGTTTTCCCTTGGGAGACCTGATGAACTCAAGCCTTTATCGACTGCTTTCTGAATATCCCCTCGAAACGCTGCTACAAACTATTCCTACCGGATTGTTCCTGGTTGATGTCAATAAGACAATTGTTTATTGGAATGCTGAAGCGATGCGGATTACCGGCTATACAGCGGATGAAGCTGTCGGGCAAGATTGTTCCTTTCTGCATGGTGACCCCTGCCACATAGAGTGTAGTCTTTTTTCCCAAACAACTCCAAAACCAGATATCGGGTTAACCTGCTCATTTCAACACAAAGATGGGCGAATCATTGCCCTGACAAAGAATGTTGATTTGCTTCGTGACAATGCTGGTCGGGTCATTGGTGGCATTGAAGCGTTTGTTGACATTTCCCGTCTCAAAGAATTGGAAACCAGTCTCCGCACTGAAGTGGAAGAGCGTACTCGGGAACTCGAACTGGAGAAGGCGGGGCTCCGATCTGTTCTCGATGGCATGATTGATCCTGCTTATATATGTGATGACAGTTATCATATCTCTTTTGCCAATCGAGCAATGTTGAATATCATTGGTGAAATTGGTGAAAAACCCTGTTATCAGGCAATTTATCAGAGGCAGACAGTATGTGATGACTGTCCATTGTCACAGGTCTTACAGGGAGAGGTTGTCCGTCAGGAAAAGACTCTGAGTGGCGTAGGGCGAACTTATGAAATTATCCATTCTCCCTATCCTTTGGCTGAGCATCCAACCCATAAACTTGGTGTCAGCCGAGATATTACGAAACGATTAGAGTATAGACGTCGTTTACAGCAAACAAACCGCGAATTAGATGCGTTTGTTTCGACCGTATCCCACGACTTGCGTTCACCCTTAACCCCACTGATTGGTTTTGCCGAGCTGCTTGATGAGCGTTATGGCGATCAGCTTGATGATCTTGGGCGTGACTGTATTATCGAAATTAAGAAAACAGCAGAAAAGATGAAAGATCTATTGGAAGACCTTTTGTCGCTGTCACGGGTTGGACAGGTGAAGCTGCCTGAATCTTCGATTGATGCAACAATGATTGCAGAAGATGTCGTGCTGGAACTTGCCGACAAAGTCCTGGAATCTCGGGCTAAAATAGTGATCAATAAATTACCAAAGATTAAAATTCCCGAATCGTTGTTAATTGATCTATTCAGAAATCTTTTGGGCAATGCGTTAAAATATGCCGCATCACATAATCCCCATATCGAAGTTTCTGGCCAACTATTATTAGATCAAGTGCGCTATAAAGTGGTTGACCATGGTCCGGGAATTACCGCAGCAGAACGGGAAGAGGTGTTTGAACCCTTTAAGCGTGGTAGCAGTAGTAAAGGCTCGGCGGGAACCGGAATAGGCTTGGCTACTGTAGCAAAAATTGCTCGAGTTTCTGGTGGTAATGCTTGTGTTGAAGAAACGCCAGGTGGTGGAGCAACCTTTATTGTCGATTTTCCTCTTTCTGGACAATAATTAATAGAATGTTTGCAAAGATTTGACATTTATAAAACTGAGTTATATTCTCTTTTGCATTATTGTTTCTGTTATTAAATAGTTAAAATTGCCCACAGGGAGGCGTTCATGGAAAAAAACAATCGGCGTGATTTCCTTAAAAAAGCAACGGCAGCAACAGCCGTTGCTGCAACGGCAACAACGATTGGCGCTCCAGCCATTGTTCGAGCTGAGAAAACGTATAATTGGAAAATGGTCACCACTTGGCCTCCACATTTTCCACTTCTGGGTGAAGGTGCTGATAAACTGGCCGAAACAATCGGAATTATGTCTGGTGGACGTTTGAATGTTCAGGTCTATGGTGGAGGTGAACTGGTTCCACCATTGCAGGCGTTTGATGCGGTTAGTCAGGGGATGGTTCAAATGGGTCATGGTGCTGCTTATTACTGGGCAGGTAAAGCACCTGCAACTCAGTTCTTTGCTGCCGTTCCATTTGGTCTTAATGCTCAGGGGATGAATGCCTGGCTCTATACAGGCGGTGGTATGGAACTTTGGGATGAAGTTTATGGCAAGTTCAACTTGAAGCCGTTGCCTGCAGGGAATACCGGGGTGCAGATGGGGGGCTGGTTTAACCGTGAAATCAACAGCCTAGATGATTTCAAGGGGCTGAAAATGAGAATTCCTGGTTTGGGTGGCAAGGTTTTGGCCAAAGCAGGTGGAACCGCAGTTCTTTCTCCAGGAGGTGAACTCTACACTAATCTTGAACGTGGTGTTATTGATGCGACAGAATGGGTTGGCCCTTATAATGATTATAAAATGGGCTTCTATAAGGTTGCCAAGTACTACTACTATCCAGGATGGCATGAGCCAGGGACAGTTCTTGAGTCTTTCGTCAACAAGAGTGCTTATGAGGCGTTACCGAAAGATCTTCAGGAGATTGTCACGAATGCGACGATCGCATCGAATATGTGGATGCTTTGTGAATCTGAAGCTAAGAACAACCTTTATCTTGATAAAATGGTCAAGGAAGAGGGGGTTATCCTTAAGAAATTCCCTGCTGATGTCATCAAGCAATTGAGAAAATATTCGGTAGAAGTCCTTGAAGAAATTGTTGCCAAAGATCCAATGAGCAAAAAAGTTTATGAGAGTTTCAGTAAGTTTCAGAAACAACAGCAAGCCTGGAGTAAAATCTCAGAGGCTGCTTACTACGAGCTGTTTGATTGATTTTAAGTTGATCCGCTGTAGAACAAAAAGCCCGCCTATCCGGTGGGCTTTTTTCGTAACTATAATTTAGTGCCGTTGTTACTGTTCATCAGGAGAATAAACTATGGAATCGCTACGAGAACTCTACCGCATTGGTACCGGACCATCCAGCAGTCATACTATGGCTCCGCGCCAGGCCGCTTTGAGATTTCTGGAAAAATATCCTGATGCTACACATTATCGGGTGACCCTGTTCGGAAGTCTTGCCGCGACTGGCCGCGGTCATTTGACTGATAAAGCATTATTTGATGTCTTTAACGCCCATGAATCAAAGTTAGAGTTGTTATGGGTTCCAGAAAAGCAACTTCCCCTACATCCTAACGGTATGCGTTTTGAGGCACTAACCACTTCTGGAACAGTACTGCACAGTTGGGAGGTTTATAGTGTTGGTGGTGGTGCTCTTCAGGATAGTGAACAGTTGGCGGCTCCCCCGTCTATCTATCCTTTAACAAATTTGGCAGACATCCTCAAATATTTAGAACGAAGTGGTGAATCGCTGTGGGAATATGCCTTTAACTATGAGGATGCCAGCTTCCCTGATTATCTTGAAAATGTCTGGGATGTGATGTCCACAGCAATCAGTCAGGGATTGGAACACGTCGGGATTCTCCCTGGGGGATTGGGATTGGGGCGTAAAGCACATACTTTTTATCGTAAATCGAGTTTGTATGGGGTTCACATGAAAGATAACGCCAGAATCTGGGCTTATGCGCTGGCTGTTTCTGAAGAGAATGCCAATGGTGGCATGATTGTGACTGCACCAACCTGTGGTGCCAGTGGAGTTCTGCCTGCGGTATTGCGCTATTTGAATGAAACGCTGGAGTGTTGTCATGAGGAGACTCTTCGAGCCTTGGCAACAGCTGGTCTGATCGGTAATCTGGTCAAGAAAAACGCGTCAATTTCCGGGGCTGAAGTTGGTTGTCAGGGGGAGATTGGTACGGCCTGTGCCATGGCGGCGGCGGCGGCAACACAACTTCACGGTGGAACGAATAAACAAATTGAATATGCCGCAGAGATGGGTCTGGAACACCATCTTGGATTAACTTGTGATCCAGTCAATGGCCTGGTACAGATTCCTTGTATTGAGCGTAATGCCCATGCTGCGACCCGAGCCTTGAGTTGTTGTCACTTTGCCCTGCTCTCTGGAGGGGAACACAAAATCAGCTTTGACGAGATTACCTTGGTGATGAATGAAACTGGTCATGCTTTGCCGTCATTGTATCGTGAAACATCCGCTGGTGGTATTGCTCAAGCTTATCGGCAACGAAAGTTGGATTGAGTCTATTTTGTCATATAATCAGGTAGCCAGGTCACAGTCTCAGGCCAGAAAACCACAACAAAAATACAGATGAGTTGAATTCCGACAAAAGGGATGATTCCCTTATAAATCTGTGTGGTGGTGATTTCCGGTGGAGCCACCCCTTTCAGGTAGAAGAGGCTGAAACCGAAAGGGGGTGTCAGAAATGAGGTCTGCAAGTTCATCGCGATCAGAATCCCAATCCAGAGCAGATCGATTCCCATCTGTTGGAAAATTGGAGCGACAACCGGAACGATAATAAAAGTGATTTCGATAAAGTCGATAAAGAATCCGGCAATAAAAATAACTATCATGACGATGAGCAGGAAGTGCCCCGGCTCCATTCCTGCGCCCAGAATAAGATTGGTGATGTAACGGTCTCCACCCATCCCCCGGAAAACCAGTCCAAATGTTGTTGCTCCGACAATTAGGATGAAAACCATGCAGGTCAGTGTTGTGGTGCCACGCATCACTTCACGTAAGACCTGTAGGCTGAATTTCTTTTGCCAGATGGTCAGGATAGTGGCTCCCATTGCACCGACTGCAGCCGCTTCCGTTGGTGAGGCGATTCCGGCAAAGATTGAACCAAGTACGGCAACGATCAGGAAAAAGGGGAGCAGAAAAGCTCTGACGATTTTCCGATACATTCCTGATCTGCGAAACTCTGCAAGCTCTTCAGTTGGCATTGCTGGAGCCGCTTCCGGACGAAAAATTGCAACTAGAATAATCCAGAAAATATATAAACCAACGAGTATCAAGCCGGGAATAACAGCGCCAATAAACATATCACCGATGGGGACATTCAGAACGCTACCCAGCAGCACCAGAACAATACTCGGTGGAATAATTTGTCCCAGAGTGCCAGATGCACAGATAGTTCCCGTAGAGAGCTCAGGAGAATAGCCACGTTTAAGCATTGTGGGTAGGGACAGGAGTCCCATAGTGACAACTGTTGCGCCAACAATACCAGTTGAGGCCGCAAGGACGGCACCAACAACAATGACCGAAATAGCCAGGCCACCACGCATTTTGCCGAAGAGCATTGCCATCGTTTCCAGCAACTCTTCTGCTAAGCCGGATTTCTCAAACATCATCCCCATATAGACGAACAGTGGCACGGCGATCAACACGTAGTTGGTCATCGTTCCCCAGATTCGTAAGGGAAGCAGTTGGAAAAATCCCATCCCAAAAGTAAAATAACCAAAGATCAGTGAAACTCCACCTAAGGTAAATGCTACCGGAAAGCCGAGTAACAAGACTGCAAAGACTGTAGCAAATAAAACCAGAGCCATATATTCAGGCATGTTGCTGTTCCTCTTTCTTTTCTTCTACCTCGATCTCTTCAAGCGGGCGGCCGATAACTGTGCAGAATGAGCGTAGAGTCAGGGCAATTCCCTGTAACAGAATCAGAGTAAAGCCTGCCGGGATCATTGCTTTGAGAATATAACGGAAAGGGAGTCCTCCCGGATCAGGGCTGGTTTCCTGGATCATCCAACTCATACTGATAAAACCTTGGCAAGCCCAGATGACCAGAATTGAAAAGGGGATCAGAAAGACAAGATTGCCGAATAAGTTAATCCATGCTTTTCCGCGTGGCGATAATTGGGTGTAGATGACATCAACCCGAACATGACCATCGACCTTCAATGTATATGCAGCGGCAATGAGAAATAGAGTTGCAAAAATATGCCATTCAAGTTCCTGTACGCCAACACTGCTTTTGCGCAAAAAATAGCGGGTAAAGACGTCATAGCAGACAACTAAAACAAGCAGTGTGCTGAGCCAGGCAGTTGCATGGCCAATTTTGGTATTCAGTCCATCAATCATACGAACGATCATATGGATAGTTTTCATAGAATCTCCATTTGGAGAAGAAGGATTTAATGCATAGCAGAAAACGAAACCGTAATAGTCTGTCAACTTTCTTCCTGAGTCAATGATGAACTTATCGTTTTATATAGATTTTTAGGAAGTTTTCAGCAGCAGATCTTTGTCTGTGCCGCTGATTGAGTCATGCTGACCACTCAACAGAGAAATCTTTGCACAGTTTTTAAAATATCATTATGCTGGTCGTGAATTTAATTCTAAGGATTTCTATGACACTGGTATTTCAACTTCTTCAGCAAACGGCGGTAATTATTGTTATCGCATATCTGTTCAGTAAGTCTCCGGCGATGGATTATCTGTCGGGGGCAAGGCTACGACCGCGGCAGCTGCTGGTTCTGTACGTTGTTTTCACATTGTTTTCGATCCTAGGAACTTACACTGGATTGCCAATTCAGGGCGCTATTGCCAATACGCGAGCGATCGGTGCTGTTCTTGCCGGGTTGATCGGGGGACCAGTATTAGGTCTGTCCGTTGGGCTTACAGCTGGGTTGCATCGTTTTTCTCTTGGCGGATTTACCGCCTTTTCCTGCGGCGTTTCGACAACAGTTGAAGGATTAATTGGCGGGCTGGTCTATCTTTATTTGATTCGCCGTAAAAATCCGGAACAACTGTTTCATCCTTTGGTTGCATTTTCTGCGACGCTGGTTGCTGAAGTGCTGCAAATGACTATCATTCTGCTTTTGGCTCGCCCCTTTACCGACGCGGTTGCTTTGGTCAAGGTGATCGCTATGCCGATGATTTGTGCCAACTCTATCGGTGCTGCACTCTTTATTAGTATGGTACGGGATCAGAAACGGGTTCGGGATAAGGTAGGTGCCAGGTTTTCTTCCAAAGCTTTTACTGTTGCTGATCGAACTTTGGGAATTCTCAGCCGTGGGTTCAGTTCTGAAACAGCGCGGGAAATGGCTGAAGTTATTCGCGAGGAAACGGGAGTAGGTGCTGTTGCGATTACTGATCGTAAGGAAATTCTGGCGTTTTCCGGGATTGGGGATGATCATCATCACGCGGGAAATCCCGTTGTGACCAAATGGTCAAAGCAAGCATTACGAGAGAATAGAGTTGTTTTTGTTAATGGTTACGATGAACATTTTCAATGTCCTCTTTCCAATAATTGTCCACTGGGTTCTGCGCTGGTGGTTCCCTTACAGATGGATCAGGAGGTGGTTGGGACTATCAGCCTTTATGAACCTAAAACTAAACTCTTCCTGAATATCAATCGTTCCTTCGGAGAAGGATTAGCGACTATTTTTTCTCATCAATTATTGCGTTCCCGTTTTGAAGAGCAGAAGTCGCTATTGATCCAGTCGGAGTTGAAACTACTTCAGGCGCAGGTGAATCCACACTTTTTATTCAATGCCTTAAATACCATTATGGCAATTATTCGCAAGGATGCAGATCAAGCGCGTGAATTATTGCTGCAATTATCCAACTTTTTCCGTACTAACTTAAAACGCAATCGGGATATTGTGACTTTAGAGGAAGAATTGGCACACATCAGCTCTTATCTGGAGATAGAAAAGGCTCGTTTTGGTGAACGTTTGAGAGTTAATCAGGACATTGATTCTGCGCTTCTAGGTTTGCAAATCCCTGTTTTCACTTTGCAACCGTTGATAGAAAATGCCATCAAGCACGGGGTTGCAGACTTGCTTGACCAGGGACAAATTTGGGTCAGGGCCTATCATCAAGACGGATTAGTGGTGATTGAAGTGGAAGATAATGCTGGAAATTACAGTAAGCCGAATGATACTCAAGGGCTTGGGATGAGGTTAGTTGATCAACGGATAAAAAATATCTACGGTAGTGAATTTGGTCTGACGGTTGATTGTGAACCGCAGCAGAAAACGCTAGTTCAGGTTAAATTCCCCTTGAATGAAGAGCTGGCGAATGATTCGTGTTTTAATCATTGATGATGAACAACATGCTCGCGAGGAGCTTGAACATCTTGTCAGGGAAACGGGAGTGTTTGAGATTCTCGGTAGCTGTACCAATGCGATTGATGCACTGCGTCGAATTCGCACAGAAAAACCGGAACTGTTGTTTCTGGATATTGAAATGCCGGCACTTAACGGATTTGAGCTTCTCGCAATGATTGAAGACGAGTTAATGCCGCATGTCGTTTTTGTAACTGCTTATAATGAACATGCCCTGAAAGCGTTTGAAGAAAAGACTCTTGATTATTTGCTGAAACCAGTTTCTCCAGAGCGACTGTTGAAAACGGTCAATAAGGTCAGAGAAACAATTCGTCGTGGCGATCGACCTTGTTATCAGGTTGAATCTTTGCGTCATATTCCCTGTCAATTTGCAAACCGGGTTAAATTAATTCCTCCCTCAGCAGTTGAGTACATTTTTTCAGATGTGGCTGGTATTCATGTTGTGACTAGAGAAGGCCAATTTTTTACCGAGTTGACCCTGAAAGTTCTGGAAGAACGGACGCCGCTGTTGCGTTGTCAGCGACAGTATCTGGTTAATCCCGAAAGTATTGATGAAATAAAGTTGTTTGATAATGGCTTGGCCGAGATCAAAACTCTTATAGGGAATACCCTGCCGGTGAGTCGTCGTTACTTGCGCCAGCTAAAAGTTTATTTGCAGCTTTGATGTGAGAAAACAGGCCAGGAAGTTTCTATTTACCGCTTAGTTGGTCTATGTGACCGCTGACCAATTCCCTCCTTGGTATGTTATATAACTCTGGTTTAAATTTATAAAAACAATATTGAGCGTTTTTTTATTTCACTATTGACAACGTGCCGTAAACTGGGGTGATATCCTAAATCTATGACCGGAACAGTTAGGTCTTTCTGGTTGCCCCATAATCTCTAATCTATCTTGG
This sequence comes from Desulfuromusa sp., assembly GCA_029934755.1. Lineage (GTDB taxonomy): Bacteria > Desulfobacterota > Desulfuromonadia > Desulfuromonadales > Geopsychrobacteraceae > Desulfuromusa. The sequence continues at coordinate 18,590 of JAOZLQ010000015.1, forward strand.
ACGGAGGAAAAGTATGAAAAAATCTGTATTTCGCATGACGGTCTGTTTTTTGGCAGTTTTCTCACTGCTGATGGTTGGAACTTTTGCCCCTCAGGCAGAAGCTGCTCCAAAATATCGCTGGAAGCTAGCGATGACTTGGCCAACTAACTTCCCAATTTTTGGCGATGCTGTTCTTAACATGGCCAAGATGGTCAATGAGATGTCAAATGGTGAGATGGAAATCCGTGTTGATTCTAAAAATAAACACAAGGCTCCTCTCGGTATTTTGGATATGGTCAAAGCTGGTCAGTATGAAATGGGTCATTCTGCATCTTATTACTGGAAGGGTAAGGATCGAAATACTCTGTTTTTTACCACCATGCCCTTTGGCATGATTGCTCCTGAGCAGTATGCCTGGTTCTACTATGGCGGTGGTATGGAGCTGATGAAGGAAGTTTATGATCGTCATGGTGTTTATTCATACCCTGGTGGTAACACCGGTAACCAGATGGGTGGCTGGTTCCAGAAAGAAATCAAGAGTTTGGATGACTTCAAAGGTCTGAAAATGCGGATCCCTGGATTTGCTGGTGAAGTTCTCTCCAAGCTTGGCGTTGTTGTTACCAATATCCCCGCAGGTGAGCTTTATACTGCTCTTGACCGTGGTACCATTGATGCTTTGGAGTGGGTTGGCCCTTCTCTTGACCTGAACATGGGTTTCCACAAAATTGCACCTTTCTATTACACTGGTTGGCATGAGCCTGCAACAGAACTGCAGTTTATGGTTAACTCAAAGAAGTTTGATGCCCTGCCAGCACATCTGCAGAAAATTGTTGAAACGGCTATGAAGTTTGCCGCTTACGATATGTATGCTCGTTCGTATCATGACAGTGCTGTAAATCTGGACAAGATCGTTAAGGAATACCCGAATATCAAGATCAAGACCTTCCCTAAAGAAGTTATAGCTGCAATGAAGGTTGAGAATGACAAGTTGCTGAAGGAAACCTCAGCTAAGGATCCAATGTTTAAGAAAATTTATGATGCGCAGACTGCTTACATGAAGATATCACGTCGCTGGACAGAAATTTCTGACTATGCTTATTTGAAAGATAACCTGGAATAAGATCTGTCTTCACGTTGCAGAGGCTCCCGGAGAAAATCCCGGGAGCCTTTTCTTCTCACTTCCAACTTTCGGCAGGATTGTTATGCTGTTAAAAACTGAACGAATTCTAAATCGTTTTTCCGATATTGTCGGCTGGATTGCTGGTGTATTGATGTTGGTGATGCTGGTCAACGTATTTTATGATGCGATCATGCGCTACTTCTTCCGTACCGGATCTATCGCCATGCAGGAAATGGAATGGCATCTGTTTTCTGTCGTTTTTCTCTTGGGAATGTCTTATACCTTGAAAGAAGAGGGGCATGTGCGGGTCGATATTTTTTATGACAATTTCAAACCCAAGTTTAAAGCTATCATCAATATTGCAGGGACTTTCATCTTTCTGATTCCCCTTGCGGTTTTGATCATCAACGGGTCTGTCTGGTTTGTTCATGAAGCCTATGTCATGGGTGAAATCAGTGGTGATCCCGGTGGCCTGACCCATCGATATTTGATTAAAGCTGTTATCCCTATCGCGTTTATCTGTCTGGTGATTTCTTCACTTGGATTTGTGGTTCGGAATGTCCGCATGTATCGTGAATTGGAATTTCCTCCACAGCCTCATATTGAAGATGACGTCCTTTAATCTTGAATTTAAAAATAATAGCGATACCGCTATTCATGTATAGAAAGAAGTTCTCCTCATGATTGGTTTAGTGATGTTTGTCTTTGCCTTAGGGTTGTTGTTGCTGGGTTTTCCGGTTGCATTCACTTTTGGCGGGGCTGCAGTTGTTTTTGGGCTGATTGCAGAAGGTCCGAGTATTTTTGCCATGATGCCACACCGCATCTGGTCAGTTATGAACAACACCATTCTGATGGCAATTCCGCTGTTTATTTTTATGGGAATTGTCCTGCAAAAATCAAAGCTGGCTGAGCGCTTGCTCGAATCAATGGGTTTTTTATTTGGAGAGATGCGTGGTGGTATTGCCATTTCGACAGTGTTGGTTGGTGCTCTGTTGGCAGCTTCAACTGGTGTTGTTGGTGCCAGTGTCGTTGCTATGGGGGTTATCTCCCTGCCAGTTATGCTCAAGTATAACTACGATAAAAAATTGGCAACGGGTGCAATTTGTGCCGCTGGAACTTTGGGGCAGATTATCCCACCATCGATTATCCTGATTATTCTCGGGGATGTTTTCCAGGTGCCAGTTGGTGACTTGTTCATGGCTGCTTTCTGGCCGGGAATCTCCCTGGTTCTGTTGTATGTTATCTACATAGCCATTATCACCTATTTTAAAAAAGATCTTGCTCCACCAATCCGGCTCGAAGGGGCAGAGCACGGAACGAAATTGCAACAGATTTTCCGAGCTCTTAGAGCAATTGTTCCCCCTTTGATCCTGATTATGCTGGTTCTTGGCTCTATTCTATTCGGGGTTGCGACGCCTACTGAATCATCTGCTGTCGGTGGTATTGGTGCCATTATCCTAGCGGCAATGTACAGACAATTATCGGTCAAGATGGTATGGGACAGCACCATGGATACAGTCAAGATTACCGCGATGGTTTTTGCCATTCTGGTTGGTGCGACTGCGTTCTCCATGGTTTTTACCTACACCGGTGGCGATTATCTAGTCGAAGATTTCATGATGGGATTGCCTGGAGAGAAGTGGGGCTTCCTGATTCTGTCGATGCTGGTTATCATGGTACTCGGGTTCTTCATCGACTTTATTGAAATCTCTTATATTATTGTCCCGATTCTGGCACCGATTGCTGATAATTTGGGGATCAATCCAATCTGGTATGCGATTCTGGTTGCGATGAATCTGCAGACCTCTTTTTTGACCCCACCTTTCGGATTCAGCCTATTTTACCTGAAAGGAGTTTCGCCGCCAGAGATCAAAACGACAGATATCTATTGGGGTGTTATGCCTTTCATTGCCATACAGGTTTTTGTCTTGGCAATCTTGGTCATATATCCAGGGTTCTTCGGCTTGACCATTTGAGGGATATTCTCTGTCAAAGTAAAAAAGACCACGCATGAAAAACGTGGTCTTTTTTTGTTCACCAGGTGTAAAAATCAGGAAAATACCTCTTTCTCTGGGATACTATGCGGGTGGGGCAAAAACCCGTTTTTCCAACTCCTGATCAATCATCATCAGCCCACGACCATCATCCCCAATTCTTTTCAGTTTGGCAATAATATGACTGACGTTGGCTTCTTCTTCAATTTGTTCAGTGATAAACCATTGTAAGAATATCTGTGCCGTATGGTTTTTCTCTTCTTGAGCAAGATCCATCAGCTTATTGATACGTGAAGTGACTTCCTGCTCGTGTTTGAGCGTCTCTTTAAATACCTCCAAAACTGAATCAAACTCTTTACCCGGGGCTTTGATCTCCATAATTTCTGCTTTGCCACCGGTTTCGCAGACAAACTGAAACATTTTTTCTGCATGTGATAATTCTTCTTGAAACTGGATATCCATCCAGTTTGCCATCCCTGTAAGGTCTTCATTTTCAAAATACGCCTGCATCGCTTTATAGGCAAAAGCGGAGTAATATTCAAATTGGATTTGCTCATTGATGGCATCGACAAGTTTTTGACTCAACATTTTTATCTCCTTTTGGATTGAATATCCTTATATTTAAATAAGACTATCATAGTAACAATTACGAAATTCTGTAAAGAGAAATCGACTCAATGAACCCTTTAATTGACAACATTAGAGCCTCTCGTAAACTTGTCATCCTCGTGAAAACGGGGATTCAGTTTTTTGACGATACCAGAACACCTCTGGATTCCCGCCTGCGCGGGAATGACGGTTGCTGGAGGTTAAAGGATTTT
>JAOZLQ010000112.1 GCA_029934755.1 Desulfuromusa sp.
GTGATTCCTGGGGACAGATTGAAGATGGTGAATATGCCTCCTGGTCGGCTGGTTTGCAGCTACGCCTACCCCTGCAGGGAGGGATTGAAAGCCGCAGCAAATTGAAAAAATCTGAATTGGAAAAACGTCGTCAATTGATGGTTTTGAAGGATATCGAAATTGAACTGAAAAACCGGATTGATACCGCCATCGACAACGTGGCAAGGACAACGGAACAGTTACAGTACGCTGAGCAGATCATCGATATTCAAAAAAGGTTATTCGATACCGAGTTGATCAAATTAAAGGCAGGTCAAAGCAGTAGCCGACTGGTACTGGAAAAGGAAGATAATTACCGTTCCGCCAGAGAAACCGCATTGACCAATACCGTGAAACGACAAAGAGCCCTGGTGGAAATGGAACTGGCCAGCGGCACCATCCTGCAAAAGTACGGGGTGGATATTATGGAGACAAAGCTTTGAATAGAGTGAGAATAAATATCTCCACACTGGGAAGGAAACTTCCTTCATGGGGAATAAGTAAATTTCTGCTTGCCGGAATCGTCCTGAGTACTTTGCTCTGCACTCCCCAGCTATCACCTGCGGAGCAAGTCGGAATCTCAGGTTTCACCGAACCGGCACAAGATTCTGCCTTGGGACTTTCGATCACCGGGCGGGTCACAGCAATCAAGGTTGCCGAAGGGGAAAAGGTCAAACAGGGACAGTTGCTTCTACAACTGGATCAAGACCTGGAACAGTTGGAAGTGAAACGGCGCAAGCTACTCTGGGAAAGTAAAATTGAAATTGAATCGGTGCGCCTGCAGGTCAAAACACTAAAGAATCATTTAAATTCTACCCGTGATCTATATCAATCAACCGGCTCAATCCCCCGTGAGGAGCTGGAAAATAAAGAACTGGAATATGCCTTTGCGGTCGCCGAACTCAACCGGCTGAAAATAGCGGAACAAAGAGAAAAGATTGAATACAATACTGCCAGGCAGCAGCTCGCCAAACGTAATCTCTACGCCCCCTTTGCCGGACAGATCGCAGAAATACTGATTGGTATTGGCGAAAACTGTGAAGTTGATACGCCACTGATCCGTCTGGTTGATAGCAGTCGCGGTTATTTTGTTGCCAACGTGGAACTGGAAATAGTGACCCGTTTAGCGCTGGGACAGCAGGTTCAACTGCAGCTTCAGAGTGGTGGCGATCCGGTAAACATAGAAGCAAAGCTGGTTTTTATCAGCCCCTTGATCGACCCGGCCAGTGGGCTACGAAAGATCAAAGCCGAATTTGACAATCAAGAACAGAAAATCGTTCCCGGAGTTGCTGGTTTGCTGCTGCTGCCAGAACAGTAAAGTATCTATAAAACATAAAACTATTTTAGCCACGGACTCACACGGACAAAGGCGGGACAGAGTCAAAAATTTATCTCGCACAAAGACATAAAGTTCACTGACTTTTTAAATACCAGAACAGGCTCTATCGCTTCGCGAGCACCCCCATCCCAACCTTCCCCCATCAAGCGGGGAAGGAATTAAAATTTCCTCTCCCTGACTTGTGGGGGAGAGGGTTAGGGAGGGGGGAAGATCTTGGTTTTATACTGTTTTTTTTTGGATGACAATGTGCCAAACATTACCTCAATTAAAGATCTACATTCTTTCACCGGGCATCTCGGTCAATTCTGGCCTGCCTTTCTGGCATTTACCTGCCAACAGGTGCAAGCTGACGGCTGCATTCTACTGACCAAAAAAACAACCGGATGGCACCATTATTATCAGTGGCCGGAAAAAAATTCACAACAAACCACAAAAAAACCAATCCCTGAACCTCTTTCAAAAATTGCCGACAAATCTCTGGAAAAGGGACAATTTGTCCTGCTTGGGCAGAAGGACAATGCTCCTATGCTCATTGGTTTACGTTTGGAAGAGCAGCAATCTAAAACTCCAAAAATATGTATTTTCAGCTTACCCGCACAACATGCCCCCGCTGCCAAGGTGATCTCACAAACATTGCAACTGCTAGCCGATGCTCCCCAAATATACCAACGTGAAAGAACTAACCAACTGGCGCAACAGAATCAGGTCTGCTTTGCTGAAGCTCTTGACCTGTTGTTGTTATTAAATGAGCAGAAAAAGTTTATCGCCGCCGCGATGATAGTTGTGAATGAAACTGCCGCTCGCTACCGTTGCAGTCGCGTCAGTCTGGGCTGGCTTGAAAAAGGCTATATTCGTCTCCAGAGTATCAGCCACATGGAACAATTTGAGCCGAAGATGGAGATCGTCAATCAGCTTGAAGCGGCGATGGAAGAAGCCCTTGATCAGGATGAGGAAATCCAGTTCCCCGCTCCACAATCTGCCAGTTCGGTCAGCCACGATCACGAAAAGTATGCTGACAATCAACAGGTGCAACAAGTGCTTTCCCTGCCGTTGCGGATAGCCGGACAACCGGTTGGAGTCCTGACCTGTGAACGGGCAACCGGACCCTTCAGTACCAACGATATCCGCAGTTTAAGAATCCTTTGTGATCAGATTTCTATTCCCCTTGATGACCGAAAGAAAACGGATCGCTGGTTCGGGGCCAGAGGGGCTGAGGGTATCAAGAAAAAAGCCTCTGGCCTGCTGGGAGCCGAGCATACGCTGGCAAAGTTGATTGGCCTGTTATGCTGCGGTCTGCTGCTGGCAATCATCACTATCAAACTGCCCTATCGCGTTGAGGCACCATTTATTTTACGCAGTAAAGATGTCCGCCAGGTTACAGCCCCATTTGCCGGGTACATAGATCAGGTTCAGGCTGAAATTGGTCAAAAAGTTGAACCTGGCAGTCTGCTTTTAAATCTCGATAACAGCGATTTGTTATTGGAAGAAGCGGCAGCATTGGCTAATCAGGTTCGTTTTTTGCGCGAGGCAGAAAAGTTCCGGGCAAGAAATGCCCTGATTGATATGAAAATAGCCCAGGCTCAGGCAGATCAAGCCCAAGCCCAGCTGGAACTGATCCAGTACCGGATAAGTCAGGCACAACTGCGCTCCCCCATCTCCGGAATCATTGTTGAGGGTGATAACAGCGAACGTCGCGGCGCTCCGGTTGAAAAAGGGGAACTGCTGTTCAAAGTGGCACGGCATGAAAAACTATTTGCCGAGATCAAAATTACCGAACAAGATATCCATGAAATCAACGCTGAACAGGCCGGTGAACTCGCCTTTGTCAGTCGTCCACAACAAAGCTATCCTTTTCTGATCGCACAGATTGATCCACTGGCACACTCTGAAGATTCCGGTAATATTTTTGTCGGCCGAAGTAAAGTTTTTGCTGCGGGTGAATCGTGGTGGCGACCTGGGATGAGTGGTATTGCCAAAATTGAAATCGACAAACGGAGAATCATCTGGATCATCAGTCATCGTACCGTCAATTTTCTGCGTCTACTGATTTGGTGGTAAGGATATGACAACCAATCAACGCACATTCAGTGAATCCTGGCATCGTGTTGCCGAGTTGCGGGTGGCATTGCGACCGTCTGTTACAATCCGCAGACAGCTGTTTCGGGGCGAAACCTGGTATGTTCTGCAAGATCCATTCAATAACAATTTTTTCCGCTTGTCTCAAGCCGCCTATAATTTTGTCATCCGCCTGAAAAATTCCCACTCAGTCGCCCAGGTCTGGGATGAATGCCTCAAACACGATCCCGATTCAGCGCCAGGACAAGATGAAGTGATTCAGTTACTGGCACAGCTTTATCATGCCAACCTGCTGTTCTGTGAACTCGCCATCGACAGTCAGAAACTCTTCGACCGTTACCGTGAAAGGCAACAGCGGGAAAGTCGCGGCAAGTTACTCAGTCTGATGTTTTTCCGGATCCCGTTGTTCGACCCGCAACCCTGGCTCAATAAATATTCCACCCTGGTGCAATTGATCACCAGCCGCTTTGCTTGTGCCATCTGGCTGTTAGTCTTGTTGCTGGCAGGTAAGAGTTTAATTGAACATTTCTCTATGTTGACCAGCGAAACAAAAAACCTGCTCGCTTTTGACAATCTGCTGTTGCTCTATTGCGGGCTGGTGATCGTCAAAACTTTGCATGAGCTGGGCCATACCATGGTCTGCAAACGTTTTGGCGGAGAAGTTCACACCGTTGGGATCATGTTTATTGTTTTTGCTCCCATCCCCTAAATGGACGCAACGGCCAGTTGGTCTTTTCGCGAACGTCGACAACGGATTCTGGTCGCAACAGCGGGCATGTTATTTGAGTTTTTTGCAGCCGCCGGTGCAGCTTTGCTCTGGGTCAATACCGGCCCCGGGGCGATTCACAGTTTGGCGTTGAATATCCTCATCGTTGCATCGGTTTCAACCCTGCTATTCAATGCCAATCCCTTGCTCCGCTATGATGGCTATTACATCCTTTCTGACCTGCTCGATATTCCGAATCTACAACCTCGCTCCCTTGCCCATTTGAAACATCTGGCGCGACGTTATCTGTTCGGCCTGACACATTCCAGCAGTCCGACAGAGAGTCAAAAAGAAGCCTTCTGGCTAACCGGATACGGCATTCTCAGCGGCATTTATCGACTCCTTGTCTACGGAGGAATCATCCTCTTTGTTGCGGATCGCTTTCTGCTGGCAGGGATGTTGATGGCAGTTTTCTGTCTGCTGATCTGGGGGATACTTCCGATTGGCCGCTTTATTAATTATCTACTCACCAGTCCGGAGTTAAACAGAGTTCGCCCGAAAGCAGTCATCACCAGTTTGTTTGCATTTGTTTTAATCGCCGCCCTGCTCATGGCAGTTCCATTACCAAATCGGTTTCGGGCTCCGGGTATTCTTGAGGCAACAAACCATATTGAAATATCTACTCAGACAGATGGGCAACTGGTTGAGGTTTTTCGCTCTAACGGCTCCCCCGTCAACGAGGGAGACCCCCTGTTCAAACTGGTCAGTCCAGAGCTTGGAATTGAGCTCAAGCTGGTCGTTGCCCAAAAGGATGAAGTTCTTTCACTCCAGCAACAAGAAGCTGTTCTGCAGGGTGATAGTGCCCGCCTCACTTTGCAGAAACGTCTGGTCGCTTTAAATGACAAGTTGGCAGAGTTACAGCGGCGTCAACAGTCACTGCTGGTATCCGCAAGCCAATCCGGAATCTGGTTTGCTCCGCAGCAAAAGCAACTGATCGGCAGTTGGCTACCGAGAGGAATCAAGCTGGGTGAAATTATTGCAAACGATCATTTTCGTTTTACCGCTGTCATCCGTCAGGAGGAAGCGGCAAACATTTTCTCTCTTCAATCTGCTGAGCAGAGTATCGTCCGTTTGGCTGGAATTGAAAACAGCGAATTTCGAGTCAAAAACTATCAGGTTATCCCCTTTGAACAAGGGAAACTACCGTCCGCAGTCCTCGGTTGGAAAGGTGGAGGGACAATTCCGGTAACCGGAACCGATGTGCAAGGGCTGCAGACCATAGAGCCATTCTTCCGCATTTCTGCCGATCTTGAGAATGCTGGTGATCAAGCATTACGGCACGGTCATTCCGGGCAGATTCGCTTTAATCTCCCCGCTGAACCATTGATGAAACAGCTTTATCGTAAAACCAGACAATTCCTGCAGCAACGGTATCAGACATGAGTCTCCCGGCACTCAATTATCAGGCAACCAGAGCTATTCAACCCGATCCGCTGCATCAAGGGCTTGATCGGTCAGTTCATCAGCTGATTGGACTTTACCGGCGCAGAAAGGGACTGGTGCAGGATTGGCAGCAAATGGCACACAACATTCTGCAGCAATCATACCTGCTACAGGATATCTCCGATCAAGAGCTGAAACAACGGCTACTGCAACTCAAACAAATATATCGTAGACAAAAAAAGGATGATCCAGATTTACAACAACAGGCCTTTTCACTGCTGACCGAAACGGCAGCCAGAACTCTGGGAATGCGCCCCTATGAAGTGCAAATATTAGCGGCGATTGCCCTGTTTCATGGCTACCTTGCAGAGATGGCGACCGGCGAAGGGAAGAGCCTGACAGCTTGTTTTCCAGCAATCATAGCTGCCTGGAAAGCGAAACCTTGCCATATTATCACCGTCAACGATTATCTTGCCGAACGTGACACCGAAGAACTGGGAGCCTTTTACCGCTTTTGCGATGTTTCAACCGGTTGGGTCGGCAGCACAATGGAGACCACAGAAAGAAAACAGGGTTACGCCGCAGACGTGGTCTATACGACCAGCAAGGAGTTATTGGCCGATTTTTTACGCGATCAGCTGCAATTGAGAAATGGACAAACTGCCGAACGGCAACTGCTGCGACAAACCATTGATCCGCATAACCGTTCCAACGAGATGCGAGTCATGCGTGGCATTGATACAGCTATTATCGACGAGGCCGATAGTGTGCTGATCGATGAGGCCGTGACCCCGCTGATTATCTCCCAGGCGCAGGGAAATGATTCTTTTCTGGAGGCTATCGTTACGGTGCAAAAGATCACCGAAACCTTGACGGTGAATGCAGATTATCAGGTTGACCAACGCTATCGGGAGATCAATCTGACCCAAGCCGGGGAAGCGAAAATCGCCACGCTGGCAATCAAGCTGCCCGATCTGTTTCAGAACGAACAGCGCCGCAAGGAATTGGTCTTGACCTCTCTGGCAGCCAGAGAATTCTACCAACGTGACAATAATTATGTTGTTACTGACGATAAAGTCGTCATTGTCGATGAATTTACCGGACGGATGATGCCGGGTCGAAGTTGGCGACAGGGACTGCACCAGGCAATTGAGGCAAGAGAAAATTTACCGCTGTCAAATCCGAATGAAACCCTTGCTCGACTGAGCTTTCAAAATTTCTTCCGGATGTTTAAAAACCTCTGTGGACTAACCGGAACGGCTCGTGAAGTAGCGACCGAGTTTTGGGACATTTATAAACTACCAGTGCTTTCAATCCCAACCCACCGCCCCTGCCAGAGAAAAATATTAAAAAGTCAATTCTTCCCCGATCAACAAAGTAAATGGCAGGCCATCTGTGCAGAGATTTCCACTTGCCGTGACTCTGGCCAACCAGTGCTGGTCGGCACCAGAAGCCTTTCCAGCAGTGAAAATCTAGCCAAACTTCTGGAGCAAAAATACATCCCTTATCAGCTCCTGAACGCCTTGAACCATCGAGAAGAAGCAGAGATTATCGCTTCGGCTGGAGAGTTGGAACAGGTGACTATCGCCACCAACATGGCCGGTCGCGGAGCTGATATCAAACTGGGTGATGGAGTGGCCCAGCTGGGCGGATTGCACGTGATTCTGTCTGAACATCATGAATCAGAGCGGATCGACCGGCAATTGCTTGGTCGCTGTGCCCGGCAGGGAGATCCTGGCTCAGTGCGAACTCATGCCAGCCTTGAGGATGACCTGCTGCAAAAAAATGGTTCAAAATTACTGCTAAAGATATTGGAAAACAGGATTTCTACCGAAAAGAAGGGGACGCAATTGTTTAATAAACTGATTAGACAAGCACAGAAAGCCTCTCAAAAAACTGCCTATCAGCAACGTAAAACTGTTCTTGAAACCGATAAACAATTAGACAAACTGCTCTCCTTTGCACCAGCAACCACAAAATAAATACCAGAGAAAGTTCCCAATATGACGCCGGGAGATCAGAGTATTTGACTGAGAAACTG
>JAOZLQ010000113.1 GCA_029934755.1 Desulfuromusa sp.
GAATGACAAAAAAACGGATTATTGAGACAGTTGAATATGGTTTTTTGGATGCGGCTTTTCACGAGAAGTTTTCTGACAATGATTTAAGGGAAGAGATCAAAGCCTACATCATCCATGTTTTAGAGGTAAAACAAACTAGGTTTAAGTCAGGACATCAGGTTGTTGTCCACGAGTCATCTTCGTTGTACGTCCATGAGGCTACAGCTATTAAACAGATTGCAAATGCTGTTCAATCACGTAAACTCGGTTACATTTGTTCCAATATTGACATCCATGATCCTCAAAGTAATCGCTTCTTCGAAATCGATCTCTTAATTGTTTGCCGTTTCGGTTTGTATGTTGTTGAGCTAAAACATTGGACCGGCAATGTGAAGGTTTATCCTTATACTTGGACAGTTAATGGTTTGTCTCGAACCAACCCCCATAAAGGGAATAACTTTAAAGCCAAATTAGTGCGGGGCCTTTGCCAGCAACAATATTCCTATCTCAATCTGCCATACGTAGAATCCGTTGTCACGCTGACACACCCGGAGGTACAGGTCGAGGGCAATGCGCACCCTGGTACCGATAAAAAACAACCAACATTTGGCAGCATAGATCAGCTGATTAGTTATCTTAAAGCTCAGAGAGATTCTCGACAAAGTCTTCTCTCTGATGAAGACACACTGAAAATTCGAGATTATATAGCAAGCCTGCATCAACCAGGAAGAGCTTATAATCTTCAGTTTCCGGGTTACGAAATTGTGGAGCGCCTATATCAGACACCAGAACGTGAAGAAGTTATTGCGCGACAAACCGATATTCGGCACCGTCATTTAACCAGGCTTCGGGTGTTTTTCAATACGGCTCAGGAAGATAAAAATGAAGCCGGTTCTCAGATGGAAAGAGCTAGGGCGACTTTGAATGCGGTTGCGAATATTGGTGATCACCCCAATATTTTGCGTGTTTGGTCAATTCCCCATGAGGATGGATATTTAATTGAAGGTAGTGACTGGTCTGAACAAGGAACCCTGCGTGATACAATCTTGCAATCTGCGCCGAAACCTATCGAATTAAATCGTACCTTAATGATTACCCGTGGTGTTTTGGCCGGACTGACAGCTATTCATGAAAAAGGTTTTGTTCATCGCAATTTATCCCCGGAAAACATCCTTCTTGTTGGCAATACGCCAAAACTGATGAATTTTGATCTCTCTTACCAACTTGCAGATGACCGAATGACATCAATCCCAGATCCGACCGAACTGAAAAGGCAGCCCTATATTGCTCCTGAAATATACCAAGGTGAAGCCTTTTCAGATGATGCAGATCTGTTTAGTGTTGGTGTTTTGATGTACCAGATGCTCACGGGTGAGCGGCCATTCAAATATTCTTTAGATCTGGTGGCCAGCAACGGAAAACTTCGTCAACAATGTATCGATAAATTGATGAGCAATAAGATTCCCGACAACATTGTTGAGCTGATTAGTGACCTGGTGCAATTAGATCGAAAACTACGGCCAGTTTCAGTATCAGATGTTCTTGAACGCTTTGATGAACGTGTTGAAGATCAGCTTCCTGTTCTCAACGCCCAACTGCAGCCAGGTGATGAATACGAGCAGTACAAAATTATTGAATTTAGAGAAAGAGGTTCTGAATCGCAGATTTACAAAGCACAAGGACCTTTGGGTGAAATACTTTTTCTGAAATTATTTAATATCGACGTGTCTCAGGAACGAATTATCAGTGAGAAAAAGCTGTCTGCCGCAGTGACCCATAACAATATTATTAAAGCTGAATATTGCCAGCGTTGGACGGATCAGCGATGGCTACTTGCCTTTAGATGGGTTGAAGGATCTACACTCTTTGAACGTAAAAATGAGAAACTGCCAGAAATTGAGCCTTTCATTCGAATAACTCAAGCGCAACTTAAAGCCCTAGAGGTACTGCATGCATTTGAAGAGGATGGTGTCCCTAATCCAATCCTTCACAATGATATTAAACCTGACAATATAATAATCACCCCCGAGGGGCGACCGATGTTGATTGATTTTGGTATTGCTTCACATCCGAATACCTCTCTTTATGCAGGAACAAATGGTTATGTACCCCCGGAAACCCTTTCCGGGGAAGACCGGGAATATTCGGTTCAAGGTGATTTGTTTGGGCTTGGTGTAACGTTGTTCGAGTGGTTTTTTGGATGCAAACCCTATGATATACTTACGGTGGGAGCTGAACCGATTGATATCCAGGCCTTGCGACCAGATCTTGCACCTGCGCTTAAATTGTGGTTTTTACGGGCCATTGCTTCACGGCCTGAACAACGATTCTTTTCAGCCAAGGAGATGTACACGGCTTTACAGGACACGCTCAGTTCAGAGGATGATGTGGACGATGTGGCAATCAATATTGTCCCGGAAAATGTTGATAAAAAACCTGCATCAAATGAACTCGAGGTTGCTACTTTTCCCCTTTCTGTTGATGCGGTGCCTAACCCTTTCGTGGTTTATCTCAATACACTGCATAACCGGGATGTTTCCAGTGGGAATGCACTGGCTGAAAATCAGGCCTGCAATGAATGGTTTGGCCGCATTCAGGTTGGCCACCCACTTGCTGATAGAATTAAAATGGAGCTTTTAGACAAAAGACGCCATGTAATCCTTACGGGACATGCCGGCGATGGAAAATCAACAATTGCTCTGGAGTTGCTTAAACAATTTAGGGGCATTCCTGCGCATGAACCGTTACAAAATGAATTGAAAAGATGTGAAGACATTGATGTAAATGGACACCGGGTCGTCCTGATAAAAGATTTCAGTGAATGGGATGATGATGCCCGCATAAAAATTATTGAGGATGCAGCTGGAGCAGAGGCTTCGACTCTATTATTGATTTCCAATACGGGAACGTTGCTGGATTCATTTCATAAATTTGATCAACGTGACGGTCGCGATTGGCTGGGGGCAGAGAGCAATTTTCTCCAAGTTTTTTCTCAATCTGTGCCAACATCCATGACCCACAATGGTGTGGAATATCTTGTCATTAATCTGGCTATGTTTGATAATCTTCTCGTTGCCAGAACTATTTTTGAACGAATGCTCAGTGAAGAGCGCTGGCAACCTTGTGATGTATGTACGGAACAAGAAAGTTGTCCCATTCGTCGTAATGTGAGTTTGCTCCAGGAAAACCCTGTTGCTGTAGATCGTATTTTTCTGTTGTATCGGCGTATGTTTGAGTATGGCGATCGTTTTACTTTGCGCCAACTTGTTGCTCATATAGCTTATCTTGTTACAGCGGGAATGGAATATAGAGACATCGTGGAATATGTCAATCGACCCGTGCCCCCCCTTATGAGCGAATTTATGTTCTATAACCGGTTTTTCGGTGATAATGGTCGCGCTTCGGATAAACCGGCACACCAGATGCAAATTGTGCGCACTGCCTGTTCCCGTGAATTTGGAGAACGTTCATGTTCCAGTTGGGAACGTCGCCTCTGGTTGCGTGAAGATCAAACTGATTTCCGATTAAAAGCCAAAGGTAATATCTCCGAATTTAGTATTTTGCGTCAGATAGGGGCAAAACAGAAGCAGTCCCTTTTTTACGAAGGGGAACAGGGGCATTATCTTGCCCGAAAACAAATTCGTAGGATGCTTTTCTTTCTCCACAATTTTTCGAATAATGCGATTAGAGAGAAAAAAGATAAGCGGGATTATCTCTCCTCTTTTTTGCGTTCTCCCATGTTGTTGGATCTTCTGGAATGGCGAGACCATGCCGGTCGTCTTTCACCAAAACAGGAAACCGATCTAAAGCGCAGAATCCTGCATGTTCTACAGGAAGATTTCACCGGGGTTCGTATACCGGAAGGCACCTCTTTTGATAGCAGCTTATACGTAACCCTGAGCCGAAATGTCAGGGATATTCGACAAAGTGCACAGGTAGTGTTGGCAGATTTTCGGGCCAGGGATTTCAGAATTCTTTTTGAATCTGGAGTTAATAAAAACAACTCTGCACACCGCCTTCTTTTTGTCGGCACGGGACAATATGAATCAGCCAAACTTATCCTCGAATTGCCGTTTTTGGATTATGTAATGATGCGGCATCATGGGGAAACCGGCCAGCTCCTGCAGACAGCTTTTTCTGACCGCCTGGATCATTTTAAGTCTAAACTTGTCGAACTCGGCAAAACTGACGGAGAGGAGCAAAATATTATGTTGCTCAGGCTCCAAACTAACCATACTTTTCGGGAACTGAACTTTTTTGTTGGTAATGAGAAGCTGGAGGTAGTTAGAAATGCCTAATCCATATCCTTCAATTAAACGTGAAACGCAGACAGCCAGAGGGTCAGATGCTAATCCGGCAATCCAGTTGTTTGGGCGTAGGTTCTTTGGTGATCAGACTGTTCCTGAATTTTTGATCGAGTTTTTGTTGGTGTTGAGCTCTCAAAAAAGGATTGCCGACTCCGTAATCCCTGCGGATGAGTCCTCTTTCCCAAATATTGAATTATTGTGCAACTGGCCGGAGCAAACCCCTTTGGAGTATGCCCCTAAATCCAGACTAAATCTGAAACTGTTTGCCTTGCTGGGTGCATCTAAGCTGGAAACTCGCCATGAGACCCACCGTCTCCACTATCGTGAGTTGATTAAAAACATTGAACAGAATATTGAGGCGTTCGGTGGAATTACAGCGGAGGAGGTTTTGAAAACACTTGAGAATCTCTTTTTGGGGTTTCAGCGGGTAGGGGGGCAACGCACTTGGTGTGCTCAGAGTTTCCTTCCGATTTGCCCGGAAATGATTGCAGGTGAAACTATATGGAAAGGAACAAAAGCAAAAAGAGATAACGTTGAAACTTGGGACGAAATAACAATACAGAGTGGCTATTTTGAATCTAGTCAGCACATTTTCCTCGCTCGTGGTGGTGAATCTCTTTATCTTCAGATTTGTAACGTATTACGTATTCCTCAAATGGATATTGATGTCTGGTGTAAAAAGATCGATGCAAGTTGTACGGAGCGTGAACGTTGCCCTGAAAACTTGCGTCGAGCTCTGACTCAGGGCATACATCAAGCGTTAAACACCTGCCCTGCTGTAGGTTCTTTAGCTAAATTTGTTGATGAAGAGGTGGATAAAGAGACGGCTAAGCGAACAGATAATAGAAATGATTTGCCACGTTACACCGAATGCGGATGGTGCCCGGAGGATACCTGGCCGGAAAGTTTTATATTTGCGATTGACCTGCTCCGTATTTGTGATGCAGCACTTGATCCCATCGAACGGCTGTCCTTGATGGAAACGGCCTGTGCCATGCAGGTATTGCGCACACTTTGCGCACAAAGCGCTCGCTACGATCAATCTAAAGATAGTTCGGGAGCTGGTGCACTCGGATATATTTGGGCTATTTCAGATCCGGAAGGTAACAATAACATTCTTAAGCGCATTTCTCGGCGCAGTGTTGAAACTAACTTGCTCCTGATCCAACGGGCCATCCGACACCCTGAGATAGTAGCCAATATTGAAGCACAACAACAACGTTGCGTGGTTCAAGGAACATCGTGGAAAGATCCCTACAAAGAGGCGGACACTCGATATGGGTACAAACTATTTTTGGCCCTGGCTAAACGTTTAGGGCTGATGGTGCCGCGTCGTGGCAGCGGCGCACGCTTTATATTGACTGATCACTTGTTGCGTTATCTTGTTCTGACAACCGTTCGTCCAGGAGAAAGGATGAAATACGACACTTTTTTAGAGCAGGTTTTTCAGCGACACGGGATGGCGTTGAGCGGAAAATATCTTTGTCGTGCTTGTGAGTGGTCTGGTGCTCATCCCCCGGCGGCATTAGACAATGCTACAGATCATTGGTTAACGTCTATGTTGAGCTCAGCCGGGATGCTGGTACATTTGTCGGATTCATGCTCAATAGTTGAAAATCCGTTTAGTAAGAGAGTGGAGATTTTCCCATGAAGTATTTTGCCAATAGTGTATGCAGTTATATAAAAGTACAGATAGAACGTCATCTAGCAGGAGGTTCCAACGAGAAAGCACTTCTCATGCTTCCCAGTTTCCCGGCAGATGTGCTTGTAGAAATCGGACGCGAGTTGGAAGCCCGAGTTGCACCGTTGGTTGCCAACTTGACCTATAAAATAGCCAAGCCTTTGTGGGAGGAATGGCGTGATTCGTTATCCCCCGATGTCCTGGTATACCTAAAAGAAGCTGAGCGTAAAGGCTGGCTTGATGATCAAGGAAATCTAACAACCTATCGAAATTGTGGAATGACATCTGTGGTTATACTGGGAGGCATAGACCATGTCACCGATGCTGCGAGTCTTGCCGATTTTCATTGTTGCCAAACGGCGACAATTTGGGAGTGGCCAAACGGATTGAACAGACATTTTGGGCCGTGGATACGCCGCTGCCTGAATGACGCAAAGGTGGCTTATGAAGAAGAGGTTGTTGAGCATTTTGATATTGTTTTAAAAGCCTTATTAGAACGTGTGCCAACCGATATTATTAGAATCAGTGAACTTTTGGACAGTTTGAATCTGACTAGTTCGCAAGATGGCTGGGATGCCGAAAGAGTGTTGCTGGACAGCTTGGATATCTTTGGCCTGCCTAAATTCACTGGTTACCGTTTTGGTGGACGAAAAGGTTTCCCACCTTATGTTGAAACAGCTTTATCTTTTGCCTCATATGGGATGTTTCTGGAACAACGGCCAAGAGAAAAAAATCTAAAAAACACTAAAAAGTATTTCGAGAATAAAGGTCGAGAAAATGTTCTCTATAATGATGGTAAAGCTGGCAGTTATACTTCCGATGTCGAGCTTCTTGAAGATTTAATAACCTATATTGAACACGGTGCTAATGAAGAACTGAAACGCTTATTAGAGTGTGATTTTACAGCTATTCTGGATGATGTGCTAAAATATAAAGCGCCCGTGAATGATGGGCCCAAAACTTCAAAAGAATCACTTAAAAAACTTGGTGTTGATCCTCTGGAAAGTGTGCTGACCGCATTATGGTTAACCCTCGCGGAGTTTAAAAAAGAATCGGAAAAGCGCGGAGAGATTGCACATGATGTTATTTGTAAAATCCGCATTGAAGCCTACAAGTTCACACATGACTGCGACGGTGGTGATTCTGCGGATGAACGACGTGAAGCGGCAAAATTGTATCTGCAAAAACTTCTTGGAGGATTAGATGGTTGGTTGACCGAATATGTAACTATAGAAACTGATAATGCCTTTGCGGATGATAAGAAGGTGCCGGTTTACTCTAATTTAATTAAACAGGATATAGATTTTCAGTACTCGGCAACGGCTGAACCCCAACTTAGATTTGTAGTTACTATTATTCCTCAAGATGACAGTAAGCAAACGACGTGTCGCTATGCTTTGCGGCTACCGGAGAATTCCCCTTTTCGTATAGCCGATGAGCTTTTTCAGTGGGGTAATTCTGAACTGTTCAGAGCGACAGACTATTTTCTCCCCGTATTTTTCGTGCCCTATTATGATGAGCTTATGTTGGCGAAAGATGATGAAGAAGCTTCTCGCGTTCTGATGCACGGTGTTCGGAGCGAAGATAAGTTAATGATGGATATACTGAATCCGGCATTGCTTGAATTGAAACTTGAAGT
>JAOZLQ010000114.1:0-2219 GCA_029934755.1 Desulfuromusa sp.
TTTGTGTGGTAACTCAATAATATCAGTTAGTTGCTTTTGAAGCTCGACTTTTATACGATATATAGAAGATATATTCAATAAAACGCATACTCTTTTGCAAGAGGCTCAGGTATCTTATGGCTAAATCTAAACCCCAGCAAGGCGTTGATATCGGCGCCAAGCTGATCGGCGAATTTATTAATGATGCCTACACTTTACGCATTGAAGCGCACAATAACCAGCTTGAATGTCGTGCCAATATTACCGTCCATAATACAGCCAACAGTATCCCCCCGGCCGAACTTATTTCTATTTTACGTAACCATGATATCACCACAACGGTTGATCTTGAACAGATTGCCATCTTCTGTTCTGAAGCAGCTCTGGGAGAAAATCCGCAACAATTTGTTATCGCCAAAGGAAAGGAAGCAATTCCCGGCAAGGATGGCTGGTTTGAACTAATTGTTGCCACCGGAAAAGAAGAAACAGATCTGGTTGAAGATGAATCAGGCAAAGTTGATTTTAAATCGATACAGAACTTTTCTAATGTTGACCCGGGTCAACACATCGGCACCATAAATTTTCCCACGGAAGGAGAGCTGGGACAAACTATTACTGGGGAAACTTTCCCGCCGGCAGAAGGAAAACCATGTGGAATTATTGCTGGGAACGGTGTTCACTTCAGTGATGACGGAACCCAAGTCATAGCTGATAAGGCTGGGCGCGCTGTCATGGATAATAAAATTCTCTCCATTGCAGAAGAGTTTGTTGTTAACGGTGATGTCGATTTAAGTATTGGTCATATCAGCTTCAACGGTTTTGTCGATATCAAGGGGGATGTGCTCGACGATTTCAACATCACTGCAACAAAAGGGATCAACATTACCGGAGCAGTGGGTGTCTGCCAGATCAACTCTGACGGGCCAGTCACTATTGGGACCATGGCTGGCATGGGAACTGGTAAAATCACCTGCAAAGGGACCCTACAGACACGTTACCTTAACCAGGTCACGGTAGAATGTTGGGGTGATGTCAATATTTCTCACGAACTTCGTAATTCGATCATTAAAGCAACCGGCAGTATCAATATTCCCAAAGGATTGGTGACTGGAGGGGAAATCGTCGCACTTGAAGGAGTTGAAGCGAAAATCCTCGGTGCCCGTGCTGGAGCAAAAACCACTATCACTTCCGGAGTTTATTTTCCAGAAACAGATCGACTCCAATATTTGCGCAACCGGTTGAAAAGTCTAGTTGATCAAATTAGTAAAATAGGACAAACCCTGACGACTCTGAACAGAATTCCGGGTTCACCCCAACGCAAAGCACTTCGTGAAGCAACCGAATTACGAATTGGAATTTTAACCCAGAGGCAGGTTAATCTTGATAATGAGCGAGAAGAATTGGCTGAAGAGTTAATCAATTTTGCCACCGATGAACACCCAACAGCAAACCCAAAAATCAATGTCCTCAGTACAGTCAAAGAAGGGGTATCAATTAATTTAGGGGAAACAAGGGAAGAAATAACTACAGAAATTTCAGGTCCGGTTTCAATTATCGAAAACCTGCAACAGGGCGGCCTTCGGTATCTGAGCTATTCTCCACTGAAAGTCATTGCTGACAGTCTGGAAGAAGAAACCTTACTTGAGAATCATGCAGCCACCCCCTAAACAACTGGCAATAAGAACCTATATCTTCTTTTTCTCCAATCGGGTCACAACCTTGGTAGCAGCCTGATTAGCAGCATGAACACAATCGTTCAACCCCACCCCGTAGAAAGCATTCCCGGTCACAATAAGATCAGGAGAACCTTGCAATGAGGCTTCCAACTCCTGTAACCTTTGGGCATGTCCACGCGTATATTGCGGAATAGCGTGACGATGACGGAAAATCTTCACAAACTCAGGTTCACAATCAATTCCCATAATCTGCTTCAGATCGTTCATCGTTCGCACTTTCACTTCATCTTCTGAAAAATCGATTGCAGCTGAATTTGCAGCTCCACCCATCATAGAACGCAACAGAACCATACCTTCCGGAGCTCGTTTAGAAAAAATACTAGAGTCCCAAAGGGTTCCCAGGGTATTGCACCCTTCTGCTTTGGGAATCAGATAGCCAAAGCCGTTCAAATCAAAAGCAATCCGTTCCTGCTCATAGCCAAAACAAATAACATTCATGGTTGCATAAGGAATTTGCCTGAGGATTATTGAGCTTTTATCATTCAATTCGTCCAGCATATTGGT
>JAOZLQ010000114.1:2229-7557 GCA_029934755.1 Desulfuromusa sp.
GACAACCATATCCACCTCATGCTGTTGGCCATCATCCAGATGAAGGTGAAAGCCATCCTGCTTTTGCTCGATTTTCTGCACCCCGTTACCAGTTAAAATTTCCCCGGAAAGAGCAGCAGCTATTCCATCAGTTAGATCCTGAATACCACCACTAAAAGAGGTCAAGACTCCACCCGGTCCGGCGGCACTCGCTACAGCTTTACCAGCTTTGACTTCGGCACGTTTCTTTTTTGCTAACTTAAGCATCGCCTTGATCAAACCACCATATTCTTGTTCCAATTCATAAATACGGGGAAAGCAGCTCTTCAGGCTCATGGTTTCAGGATCGCCGGCAAAAATTCCCGAGACCATTGGGGAAATTAATTTATCGAGCGCTTCACCTCCCAACCGCCGCCGACCAAATTCGGCAAGAGTTTCATCACCTTCAGGTCGCCGTTTTGGTACCACCATTTCACCAGCAAGGCGGAATTTTCCGGGCCAGGAAATCAATTTTGATTTGAGAAAAGCAGGCCCGTTTTCGGGCATTTGGTGCAGAATTTTTTCAGAATAGATAAATCTTTTGCGCGCATTATCATCAGATCGCAGTAACAGTTGATCAATCTGCAATTGCTTGCACAGATCAAGAGTCATCGGCTTGTTATCAAGAAATCCGTTTGGCCCCCATTCACAGAGAAACCCTTCATCTTTAATTGATAAAATTTTCCCCCCCGTTCGTGGCTCTTTTTCTACCACCAGAGTTTCAATATCAAATCCAGCCTGATTCGCTTGATGTTCAATAGCATAGGCCGTAGCAAGTCCAGAAATTCCAGCTCCAATAATAGCAATACGGGTCATACAAACTCCTGAAAAAAGAAAAACAGTAGGGAATCAACTTAGCATCGTAGCTTGTCATCCGGGTCAGGTCAAGATGGAGGAGTTGTCTGTTCAGTTCTTCTTGACGCTGCACAAAACGACTTCTATAGTGGTCTTTAAATTGAGCAAGATGGAGGAGCGTAAGGCATGGCAAAAGACTATTATTCAGTACTTGGTGTAGAACGGACCGCTGATGCGGCAACGATAAAAAAAACTTATCGCAAACTGGCACAAAAATATCACCCCGACAAAAATCCTGGGGATACAAAGGCCGAAGATCAATTTAAACAGATCACTGAAGCCTATGCCGTTTTATCTGACAAGGAGAAGCGCCAACAATACGATCAGTATGGTGATGCTGGATTTCACCAGCGTTTCAGCCAGGAAGATATTTTCCGCAATATGAATAGGGGTGATATCTTTGGTAGTTTCGGTGGAGGTCGTGGTAACGAAGATATCTTCAGTCAACTGTTTGGCGGCGGAGGCGGTCGCGCCCCCAGACCGCCAGCCAAAGGACAAGACTATTCGATGCAAATCAGCATCCCATTTAGATTAGCCGTACGGGGTGGAGAAAGACGTATTGACTACCGCAGTGACGACAAAGTTGAACAAATTAAGGTTAAAATCCCGGCGGGAATCGAAAAGGGAAGCAAACTACGTGTCTCTGGAAAAGGAGGCATTCACCCAACTGGTGGCACACCCGGGGATCTTTACCTCCATGTTGATATTGAACCAGATCCAACATTTACCCGTGACGGAAACGATCTACTCGTTCGAGCAGAGATACCTTACAGTGGCATCTGTCTAGGAACCTCGATTGAAGTCCCAACTCTCGACACTCCTAAACGGGTCAAGGTTCCTGCCGGAATGCAACCGGGTCAAAAGATCAGGTTGCGGGGGTATGGCGTTGCCGCTTCAGGAAAAAGACCCGCTGGCGATCTTTATGCGCTTATCGAAGTTGTTGTGCCAAATAATCTGACCCCCGAACAAAAAGAATTATTGGAACAACTCAAAGCCGTTGATCTTTAATTTTTCAAGATATTCCAGAGCTTGGCACCTGACTGAATACCTATTTTTCACCTCAGGCTAGAAAATAGGTATTCAGCTTGCGGATAAATTAGCTTGCAAGCTATAATGCTGCTGTTTTTACAAGCGAGATGCTGTCAGACACAAAGGGTGACTGTGACTAAGCGCAATTCCATCAACAACATACGACTGATTTTAGTGCTTGCAGTATTTCTGCTTCTTTGTGGTGGACTGCAATCTGCTTTTGGTTGCCTGCTGCAAGGAAGTCAAAGTTATAGTGCGGAAATCAGAGTCAATAGTTGTCATTTGGTAGCAGATCAAAAAAAAGCAACTCCCTGTTGTCAAATTGAAGCATGTCATCAGGCGGCTCCCCAGAAACGCAACCTTGCTAGTCCTGAATACCATACCCTGTTCAAGGATTCTCACTCTCTGGCTCATGAATCACGGCCACTGACTCCTGAATTGAAGGTTGGCAAGCCGTTTATAACTAACCATATGACCCCACCACATTTTTTTTCGCTCGCAGGAATCTCCCAGACCCCCCTACAATCCCTTTATAGTCTTCGTACCATTGTGCTGTTAACTTAAAATTTCCGTTATCAATCGGTTAACGTCAGTCAGTATCACTGACTATATTGACCAATTTTGTCATCTATTTTGACAAACTGATATCAGGAGATTTCACTTTGGCTGAAACAAAAAAAGCTTTAACAGATCGTATTTGGGATTTTTTCTGCTCCCTGAAACTGGCCATCATTGTAGTATTGTTGCTTGCCCTGACTTCCATTATCGGAACCATTATTCTGCAGAATGGATCACCAGCTGATTATGTCCGTGAATATGGTCAAGCAAATTACGAACTGTTTAAAAAACTACAATTCACTGACATGTATCATTCAACCTGGTTTATTGGCATTCTGGCCCTATTCGGTCTCAATTTAACGTGCTGTTCTATAGAAAAGTTCCCTCGGGTTTGGAAGTTTGTCAAAGAACCGATTCTGGTTGCCGGCTCCGGAATTTTTAAGGGCTCGGCAAATCGGGCAGAATTCAGTTGTAAAGACTCGAAACAACAGGTTGCGGAAAAGCTATCAACTCTATTGGAAAAGGAATTTGCTAAAACCACCCTGACCGAAAAAGACGGAAAATTCTACATATTTGCACAAAAAGGGATTTATTCCCGGTTCGGCGCTTACCTCACCCACCTGTCTATCCTGATTATCATGGCGGGAGCAGTCATCGGCAACATTTGGGGATACAAAGCCTTTGTCAATATTGTCGAAGGAAGCTCAATAGACACGGTTCGCACCTTCAACAACAACGAATCAATTAATCTTGACTTTACGGTCCGTTGTGATGACTTTGATGTCAGTTACTATCCGGGAGGCAACCGGCCAAAAGATTACAACAGCGATCTGGTTATTCTGGAAAACGGTCAGGAGATTATCCATAAACGGATTGAGGTTAATGACCCTTTGACATACAAAGGGATAAAATTCTACCAATCTAGCTATGGACCTGCCGGTAACGCTTTCTTCAAAGTCAGAGTCACTGAAAATGCAACTGGTGAAGTTGCAGAACTCAAAGCACACCAGGGAAAACACGTTCAACTTGCTGGTGGCTACTCTTTTTCTGTCACCAATTTCGCTGAAGATGATCGGAATTTTGGACCAGCAATACAATTGCACGTCAATTCTCCTGATGGCAAACATGGAGCACCATTTGTCGTTTGGCAAAACCATCCGCAACTTGACAGCAAACGCGCTGGAATTTTCACCTTTGTCCTCCTCGGCCATGATCAGCCTTTTTATACTGGTCTGCAGGTCGCCAAGGATCCCGGCGTCAATGTTGTCTGGGCAGGTTGCTTCCTGATAGTTTTCGGTTCATTGACCGCGTTTTTCTTCTCACATAAACGCATCTGGATCTGTCTACAGGATGATGGTAAAAATACCACGGTTTTACTGGCCGGTAATGCACACCGCAATCAACCAGGCTTTTCCTTGGCTTTTGATGATCTGCAGCAAAAAATTGAAGCAACCGCCAAAAACCAATCCCCAAAGAAGGAGGGATAACCAATGGATAGTGGACAATTATTCAACCTGACCACCATTGCCTATTTTGCAGCGATGGTTCTGTTCTTTGCCTATATTGCAACAAAAAATAAGACTGTCGCGCTAATTGCAACATTGGCCTCTCTTGCCGGTTTTTTAATCCAAACAACAGCATTAGGGCTACGTTGGTACGAATCGTATCAGATTCTGGGTGCAGATGGACGTGCGCCTCTGACTAACCTATACGAATCTGTGGTCTTCTTTGCCTGGTCAATCTTATTGATTTACCTATTGATGGACTGGAAATACAAGCAACGCACTATTGGCGCCTTTGTTTTACCCATTGCCTTGTTCAGTATGCTCTGGGCCCAGATGAGCTTACACTCTTCTATCGATCCGCTGATTCCTGCTTTGCAGAGTAACTGGCTGACCTACCATGTTATCACCTGCTTCCTTGGTTATGCTGGATTTGCTGTTGCTTTTGGAGTCTCCGTCATGTACCTGCTTAAAATCGGTAAAGAGGAAAAACATCAGGGTGACAAGCCGATGGGGGGAATTCTTGGGATGTTTCCACCAACCAAGATTCTTGATGACATGAACTACAAGGCCATCATGATAGGCTTTCCCTTGTTGACTTTAGGGATCATTACTGGAGCCGCATGGGCGTACTATGCTTGGGGAACCTATTGGAGCTGGGATCCAAAAGAAACTTGGAGTTTAATCGTCTGGTTTCTTTACGCTGCATTTCTTCATGCTCGTTTCACTCGTGGCTGGGTTGGCCGGCGTGCAGCTTGGTTATCGGTTTTTGGCTTTGCCGCCACCCTGTTTTGCTATCTGGGAGTCAATTTGGTTCTTTCTGGACTACACTCCTACGGCAGCGGTTGATTTCTCATTCATGGAAAGCCAGATAGGGTGCTTCTTGACAGGAGCACCCTATTATTCTACGGTCGGATTATCTCCCCAAAAGCTAATTGCTTTTTCTCAAAGCTGAGGAAATTATGTGCATGCTGATAAGAGCCCTTGGTTTCCTTTGCCTTATGCTTCTCTGTAGTTGTGCGACG
Organism: Desulfuromusa sp.; assembly: GCA_029934755.1. GTDB lineage: Bacteria > Desulfobacterota > Desulfuromonadia > Desulfuromonadales > Geopsychrobacteraceae > Desulfuromusa. Next base: position 7,217 of record JAOZLQ010000114.1, read on the forward strand.
ATGAACGAATCAGAATGCCGCAACGCTGATTGGAAAATAATTGGACTAGAAGATGGTAGCAGAGGCAAAGAACTCTCTCATATTGCACAACATCGTAAAGCCTGTACTCGATACAACATCGTACCCAACCTACAGCAGTACCAATATGGCTACAAATTAGGCCTGCAGAACTTCTGTACACCGGCGAAAGGGTTTCAAATTGGACAAAGAGGTGGAACATATACGGGAATCTGCCCCCAAGAATTGGAACAGGGTTTTCTTGCCGGCTACCAACAAGGACGTGAAATAGCCATCCTGAGAGATAAAATCAAGCACATAAAATCAGTCATCACGGCAAAAGA
>JAOZLQ010000115.1 GCA_029934755.1 Desulfuromusa sp.
AAAACTGGAGGTAATATTAGGTGGCAGATGTAACTAAATTTCTTACTGGTATTGAAAATTTTCAACAACAACATTTTGGTGAAAATCCTGAACTTGCCAGTACTTTAATAGAAGGACAGAAACCCCAAGCTCTTTTGATCGGCTGTTGCGATTCCAGGGTTGACCCGGCATTGGTAACCGATTCTTCACAAGGTGACCTATTTATCCTGCGAAATATTGCCAACCTAGTTCCACCTTACCTGAAAAATGATGACTACCACGGGGTCAGCTCTTCAATTGAATATGCCGTTTGTCGTTTGGAAGTCTCAGATATTATTGTCTTTGGCCATTCCAATTGTGGCGGTATTGGCGCACTGATGGAGTCTGCAAAAGGGGAAGATGCGGGTGAGTTTATCGGCAAGTGGGTCAATATTGCGGCCTCAGCCCGCGATAAAGTTTTGCAGGAAATGCCAAATGAAACTCCAGAAAAACAAGCTCGAGCCTGTGAAAAAGAGGCAATTCTAGTATCGCTGCGAAACCTGATGACCTTCCCATGGGTTAAAGAAAGAGTAGCTAAAGGGCAATTAAGCTTACATGGTTGGTACTATAATATGAGCACTGGACAGCTGAGATACTACAACCAATTAACAGAAGAGTTTGAGATACTGGTTAAACGCTATTCGCCTGATCAGCAAAAAGTGCAGGAAAGCACGCCTTAGAAGTTAATCGTCAACTTAAACTGTCAAGGAGCAACTCATGCCAATTGCCCCGCCCCCCGAAAGTTTCTTGGATCAAACCCCGATGGACTTAATGGAACTCTACGGGCGAATGCGCAGTTTAACCGATCAAGCAGGCTTTGAAGGAATCCTTCCCGCCATTTGGCAGTGCTCGGATGAAAGCCAGTCGATCAAAAAAGCCCTGTTTGGTTATATCAATAATTGTCCTACATTCAACCTGGGAAGAGTTGGAGCTTTACTCGATCCAAGTCGCCTTGCGACAGCTGCTCATCATGGAAAAGATTTTGTGATTCTAGGTGGTAGCCATATTGGCGCAGAAGAATCTGCTGGTATTGGTTACATTGAAAGAGTTCATGGTCAGCATGCTCCATGCTGTGGAATGTTAGCACGGGTTCTCGATGAATATTTGCGGGCTTACCGCCGTGCAGCACAATTAATCAAAATTTTTCGAGAAAATAATGTTACCAAGGTTGAGGTTCCATATAAGTATTTATTTGAGAAGCCTACAACTGAAGCAGTCCGTATCCAAATCAAGCTGGAGGACTTAGTTGAGGGGGAAGCTCTGGGTGAAGGAACCCTGGGGAAAATTTATCGGTTGCATTCTAATATTGTTAATAATCAAGCAAAATTACTAACAGCAAAAAAAGATAATCCACAACCTATCGAAAAGCTACTAACCCCAGAGTTATTTTCATTCAAGAAAAAATTAAACCACGATAGTCACGAACCAAAAACAATGATTGAAGTTTCAGTTTTTGACTTTATGCCTGAAATCGTTGCTTCAGCCTTTCCCCATCGACGATTATGTAACATCAACACCTGGCGTCAATTTCACCGGATTGCCTCCTTTATTACCGATGATTTTGATGGGAGTGATAGCAATATTTTTGTCCTTGCAGGGTTAACTATAGACCACACTCTCCGCCACAATACCTTCATTCCTCAATTTGGTTTCTGGATGAAACATGGCCAGGCTTTAGAAGCAAGATATTTTGGTCCCAGTGAAATATATAATTTACTTGCTGAGCAGGAAATCTACAGGCCACCGATCACTTTTCTGGAATATGCTGGATTATAAAACCAGCTATTTTCCTTAAAGATCTTTCTCGCAGACCAACATCTCAAAATTCAGCATTGCTCAAGCAACAGGTTTAATCCGTTGTGCTGCTGCATTTACTCCGTTGAACTGTATTCAGTACAGCAATACATTTACACAACTTTACACAATCTGCACACCTCTTAACCCCCTCTTTAGATTTTTTTCTCTATAGTCAAATCATCAAAAACAAGCGGGAGAAACCCGCATCACTTAAAAGGAGAAAAAAGATGAAAAAGCGTATTATTGTTTCGACAGTGTTGATTGGTACTTTGATATCTGGTGGAATTGCTATGGCAAAACCTTATGGTTCCAATTATAGCAATCAAGGTTTTAGGGGTCAGGAAGTCATGACCGAAGAGCAGCATCAGCAATATGTGGAAAGCCGCTTGGAGCGAATTGATATTATTCTTGATCTGAATGATGATCAGGAAAAGAAAATTAAAACATTGTGCAACGACCAGTGGCAAGACAGACAACCCATGCGTGAAAAAATGCGTGATGGTCGAGACGAACGCCGTAGCACAATGCGTAATGGCGATGAAGCCACAATCCGCAGCACTCTGACACAGCGAGCTGATTTTCACGCCGACCGAATTATCGAGCGCGCGCAAGTAAAAAAAGAGCTTTATGCCATTCTTACCCCAGAACAGCAGGAAAAGGCTGAACAACTTTGGGAGACCCGTGACAATAATCGCAACGGCAACGGACGACATGCTAGAGGATTTGGTTTCTAGATTTTTCTGCTAGAATCATATTCATAGAACAATCAGGATCCGATAGAAATCCTGATTGTTCTATGTTTGGTAGACTCTATTTAATCAATTAGCCCAAGAAACACCAGCATCTCACGATGGAATACATATTGACTTTAATATATAATTCATGACAAAATTTATCAAGAATTATATATTGCCATTAGATCCATAAAAACCTGGTTTGAGAGAGAAAGTGAGTGCAGATTATGTCTGTCATTGTTGCGAAGCAGTTAGTTAAAACCTATGTCGCTGGCGATATCAAGGTTGAAGCGATCCGTGGGGTCGATTTTACCATTGAGCCAGCATCTTTTGTTTCTTTTATCGGCCCTTCTGGAAGTGGCAAGTCGACCTTGCTCAATCTGATTGGCTGCCTTGATCCACCCACATCGGGACAACTGCAAGTTGCGGGTGAAAACATCGTCAATCTTAGTCGTCAGGATGCGGCCCGTTTTCGTGGTGAGAATATTGGTTTTGTTTTTCAAGATTTCAACCTGATTCCAGTGCTAACCGTCTTTGAAAATGTCGAATACCCATTACAGATGGTGCAAAACTGGCCCAAGGAAAAACGCAGAAAACAGGTCCAAGAGATGCTTGCCGCAGTCGGAATGAGTGATCAGGGGCACAAATATCCCAGTCAGATTTCCGGTGGGCAAAAACAGCGGGTTGCCGTGGCCAGAGCTCTGGTGACCAATGCAAAACTGGTATTAGCTGATGAGCCAACTGCCAACCTTGACCGCGAAACGGCAAACATGGTCATCAACTTGATGAAACAGATGCGGGATGAATTCAAGACGACCTTTGTTTTTTCGACTCACGATCCGCGGATTGTCGATAATGTTGAAATTACCTTTGAACTTGAAGATGGGACATTGCAGAGACAGGAGACATCTGTGGGAGGAAACCATGGCTAATATATTCAAACTCGCCACTCGAAATCTATTCCGCTATAAGCGACGTACCATGCTGACTTCGATGTTAATTACCTTAGGGGTCGTCTCAGTGCTGCTGTTTATCTCCGTTTCAGGTTCCTTTAAGACATTGATGGTTGGTCAGATCACAGATTCAATGCTTGGTCATATCCAGATTCACAAAAAAGGCTATATGGCATCTATTGACAATTTGCCTCTGAACCGTAACTTGACCGGCAAGCAAATCGATAAGGTTGTGCAGATTTTATCTGCAGATGATGCCGTTGAAACTTACTCCATGCGGATTAAACTGGGAGCAATGTTCAGCAATTTCACTGAAACCACCAATATCCGCTTGAATGCGGTCACTCCACTGGATGAAATCAAAACAGCTCCACTATTGACTGATCGTATTCTGCAAGGAGACAAAACTGATCTCATCAAGACAGGCGAAATCCTGATCCCTGAGTTGATCGCAAAAGGAATGAAAGTCAAGGTTGGTGACGGAATTGTCCTAGTAGCTAACAATAAGGATGGTTCTGTCAATGGTCAGAACTTTATGGTGCGTGGAATTCTTGAAGGGATTTCTGGGCCAGGCGGACGTGATGGGGTTATCCATATTGATGATGCCAAGACCCTACTCAGGATTAATGCTGCAGAAGTTAGTGAAATTGCTATCCGTCTGAAAGATATAGACCAGCTTCCTGAAGTCTTTGCCAGTCTACAGAAGAAACTCGGATCAATGAAGAATCAACAAGGAATGCCGGTTTTTGAGGTACATACTTGGGAAAGCATTTCCCCCTTCTTCAATATCGCTAAAATGATCGATCTGATGACCTTCTTTATTCAAATCATGCTGGTTGCCATTGTACTGGTCAGTATCATGAACGTCATGATCATGGCTGTTTATGAACGAATCAACGAGATAGGAACCATAGCTGCCATTGGAACACCGCCAAATAAAATCCTCAGTCTCTTTGTGGTTGAAGGCTTCTTGATGGGTGTTCTGGGGACGGCCCTTGGTACGACAATCAGCCTGATCAGTATTGCAGTTATGAATGTGACACAGATCAGTTTTGACTTTGGACGCCAGACCGGATTACTGCTTTCGCCAACGATTGGAATTGTGGATGTGGTGCTGGTTGTGGTGATTGTTATTGCTATTGCCGTCATTGCCAGTTTGCAGCCAGCCTGGAAAGCTGCTCAAATGGATCCAATCACTGCACTGAAACATGTTTAAATAAAATTTATAACAAGGGAAATCAACATGTGGAATAAAAATAATAAAATATACTTGTTAGCCATTTTTTTCTGTCTGCTCATGGCCTTCAGTGTAAACGCAACAGAGAATGTTGCCTCTATCGCCATCGCGACTAATGATTCTGGATCAGAAGCGATAGTCAGTGAAAAAGCCGGAAGAGCAGCCTACTTTCTTTTCTTTGATGATCATGGAAACTTTCTAGCTGCGGAGAAAAACCCTTTTACTGGCATTCCTGGCGGGGCAGGTCCAAAGGTAGCAGGTTTTCTTGCAGATAAAGGTGTTACTTTGGTTCTAGCCGGGGACTTTGGTACCAAAATGGAGCGGGCTTTAAGCTCATACAAAATAAAATATATTTCACAAACAGGAGTCGCTCATGAGGTTATTCAAGCAGCTACTAAAGAAAAATAGAATTCTTATTGTTCTGTTATCGGTTCTACTGGGTACGACCACGTTTGCTCAAGCACTTGATGGCACAGAGATTCTTCTGCAGGTTGATAAAAATTTAAACCCGGAATCTTACGAGATGTATCGGAAACTGATTAATATCGAGCCGGACGGTACAAAAAAAGAATTCGTCCTCTATTCGGTGAAAAAAGGGCAGGATAAAATGGTTGCGCTATTCCTCTCCCCGGCAAGTGAAAAAGGACGCTCCACCCTGCGTCTGAATGACAACATGTGGCTTTATATCCCCAATGTCGGCAAGCCTCTCCGGATTACCAGCCTGCAATCGGTGGTCGGTGGAGTATTCAACAATTCTGATATTCTGCGGCTTGATTATGGTGCCGAATATGATGTGGAAGGGATAACTGAAGAGGGTGATTTTTATCTACTTGATCTGAAAGCAAAATCGAATGCTATTGCTTATGATCAATTAAAAATGCAAGTGGATAAAAAAGCTCTGGTACCGACCACCATTGAGTGTTTCGCCTCAAGTGGAATGCTGATCAAAACTCTCTATTACAAAGAGCCAAAAGATTTTGGTGATGGTATCGTGCGCCCATCTGTTCTGGAAACCGACAGCCCTCTATATAAGGGCTATAAGTCGGCCATGATCTACGCCAAAATCACTAAAAAAGAACTGGCGGACGAGGTCTTTTCCCTCAACTATCTGTCGCGGGTTGATGAACTCCGCTAATTTCTGCCCAGAAACCGCTCTTTTTCACAATCTCTGCGTCAATCTGTACATTTGTTTGTGCGGCGTAAAGTACTACGCCTCCGCTCAAATGTTTGATTTCCTTGACCTTGAAAAAAACTGCTGGTTTCCAAATCAGAAACTACGTTAATTTAATTCATCCTGAATGATCAACTAATAATGAGTTGTTTATGATTTTGATGCAAAATAAACTTATTTTAACCTACCTATATGTCCTTCTAGTTATAGGAGTATCCATTCCTTCAGTAAGTATGGCTGAGGACTATAGCTTCGATCTGGATGAGTTTGAAAAAAAGAGTTTTTCCTGGGGTGGCTATGCAGAACTGAAGTTGAATCATAATAGAATCGGTCAGAATCGCACCTTTGAGCTATTGGGATTCTACGCAAACCCACGTACCGATCTGGATCGACTGACATCAACTGTTCAACTAGATGGCAACTATAATAAAGGAATGATCGATTTTAACTGGTTGCTACAAGCCTCGGCACAGAAAGATCAGGTTGATACTGAGCAACAACTGGATATTTTTTCTGCGTATGCCAGCATCAAACCTGCTCCTGCAGTGACCTTCGACCTAGGGAAAAAAACCTTCAAATGGGGGAAAGGTTATGCTTGGAATCCGGTCAGTTTTATTGATCGGCCTAAAGACCCCAACAATCCAGAAGAAGCTCTGGAAGGTTATATCGGCGCCGGCGTTGATCTGATTAAGAGCTCCCCTGGAACGCTACAAACACTAGCACTCACTGGAGTATTCCTGCCAGCATACAAAAATATCAACGATGATTTCGGAGAGCTAAACCATATTAATTTTGCTGCTAAGCTTTATCTTCTCTATCGAGACACAGATATCGACTTTATTCTATTTACAGGGAACAGTCGTTCAACCAGATACGGGGTAGATTTTTCGAGAAACCTGGCAACAAATTTAGAAATCCACGGCGAAATTGCCCACACACCTAAACAGACGATAAGTGTTCTTAATGACTCAGGAACAATAGTGAGGGATGAAATAGCCGCAACAAGTTACTTGCTCGGCCTGCGTTATTTAACAGAAAATGACGTAACCACCATCCTGGAGTTCTACCACAATGATGCCGGTTACTCCGAATCTGAGATGGATCGATTTTATCAATTGGTCAGTGATGCGAATGCACAATATATCGCCACCGGGGATGATAGCTTATTTAATCAAGCTGCCACAATTAGTAAAAATGGCTATGCCAGGCCTCAATCCGGGCGAAATTATCTCTACGCCAAAATCACCCAAAAAGAACCATTTGATCTACTCTATTTTACTCCGGGGGTCACTGCGATTTTCAATTTAGATGATGAAAGTTATTCTATAGGCCCCGAAGCTGTTTATACAGGGTTTACCAACTGGGAACTGCGACTGCGCTATTCACATATTAATGGTAGTAAATTTTCCGAGCATAGAGAAAAGCTGAATGAAAGCAAGCTGGAGCTGAGAGTCCGTTATTATTTTTAAAACTGAGGCACTTGCAAAACCCTTTAACTTCGAGTAACCGTCATTCCCGCGCAGGCGG
>JAOZLQ010000116.1 GCA_029934755.1 Desulfuromusa sp.
ACGCTGAAACGCTATCAGGAGAAGCTGACGACCTATCAGCAGCAATTGGAAGAGTGGTTAAAAGATCAAGCCTCTCCCGAAATTCTGGAACAGCAGAAAGAACTGAAGAAAAAGCAGAAAATTGCTTATGTTGTGGAAGATATCGAAGATTTGATTGATGAATCCAGTGAAGGAGCCTTGCGGGTTCGAGATATTGTCCAGAACCTGAAAAGTTTTTCCCGGGTTGATCAGACTGAATTCACTCGGGCCGACATCAATGAATGTCTGGAAAGTACTCTGGCCATTGCCATGAACGAGATCAAGTATAAAGCCAGCGTGGAAAAAGATTTTGGCGAGTTACCATTACTCCCCTGCTATCCGCAGCAACTGAACCAGGTTTTTCTGAATATCCTGGTGAATGCCGCTCAGGCGATTGAGGAAAAAGGGGAGATCAAAATCAAAACTTGGGCTGAGAATGAACATGTTATCATTACCATCAGCGATAATGGTTCCGGCATTCCAGAAGATATTCGGGAAAAAATATTCGAACCATTTTTCACCACAAAAGATGTCGGCCAAGGAACAGGTCTTGGAATGAGCATCTCTTATGACATTATCAAAGAGCACCAAGGACAGATAAAAGTAGACAGCAAGACAGGTCAAGGGACGACTTTTACTATCGAGTTACCTCTTGATCGGGAGGGAGAAAATAATGGCTGACCAGATCAAAATTCTCTGTGTAGATGATGAAAGAAATGTTCTTAAATCTCTCAGACGTTTATTTATGGATGAAGACGATTACGAAATTCTGGTTGCTGAGTCCGGAGCAGAAGGCTTGGAAGTTCTGGAAGAAGAAGGTGACATTCGCATGGTAATTTCCGATTATCGGATGCCAGAGATGACCGGTGTTGAATTTCTACATCAGGTGAATGAAAAATGGCCGGAAACGATGCGAATTGTGCTGTCTGGTTATGCTGACACTGCTGCGGTGGTAGAAGCAATCAACGAAGGGCAGATCTATAAATTCATCCCTAAACCATGGAATGATGAAGAGTTGCTATCCAACATCTCTGCAGCACTGCAACATCAAGAAATGCGCTGGGAAATTAAAACGCTCAACGATGAGTTGCAAAAGAAAAATGCTGAGTTGCAAACAGTTAACGATAATCTGGAAAATATAGTGGCAAAACGGACTGAAGCTCTGGATCTTCGTAACCGGGTCTTGCAGGTTTCTCAAGGGGTATTGGATGCTCTTCCTGTGGTGGTTTTCGGTATTGATACGGAGCAGATGATTGTCAGTTGTAACGAATATGCTCAAGACTTGTTCCCATATGGTGGGATCGGCCCGTTGGGAAATGACCGACAGGAGGTTTTTCCGCCTGAAATCAATAAATTGATCGATCAACTGGAACATGAGAGAACGCCAAAAGCAATGATTGAACTGCATAAACAAAAGTTTCGTGGTGAGGTCAGACATCTTCATGAAACTCTTTCGCAGGGAATTGTTCTGGTGCTGATACCTGAGGGTTGATGGTGTTGCTTCCCCCCTCTCCCCGACCCTCTCCCACCAAGGGGAGAGGGAGAAAAACTGGGGCAACCGGGAGCATAGGGTTTTAACTCCCCTCCCTTTATAGGAGGGGCTGGGGGAGGGCAAAATTGGAAGGAATAAAGCTCACTGCAACAGCACGAGAACTCAGAAAAGCTTCAACTGATGCCGAGCACCGTCTTTGGCACCATCTGCGTGCGAAGCAGTTAGAAGGATTAAAATTTCGTCGGCAGGAGCAGATTGGTCGATTTATCGTAGATTTTGTTTGTTACGAAAAATTGTTAATTATTGAAGCTGACGGTGGGCAGCATGCCGTCGAACTTGAAAAGGATGAAAAACGGACACTCTGGCTGAAGTCTCAAGGGTTTCACGTACTGCGATTCTGGAACCATGACATTTTAACGAATACTGACGGGGTGCTGGAAGTTATTTGGAGATATTGTTGTGACTCCCCCCTCTCCCCAACCCTCTCCCACGAGGGGAGAGGGAGAAAAATCTGAAGTGACCAGAGTTATCGGGTTCTTGCTCCCCTCCCTTTATGGGAGGGGCTTGAAGTGGTTCAATAAATCCGGACACCAACTAAGGTGATATATTGCCACTGAAAGAGACAAGCTGACGTAACCAGGCTTATCGAGTTCTTGCTCCCCTCCCTTTATGGGAGGGGCTGGGGGAGGGCGAAAGTAAAGGAAAAATATATGAGCGAAATCGATACTGAAAATGAAGAACTTAAAATTCTTCTGGTTGATGACGAAGTCAATATCACCAAGGCGTTGCGCCGTTTATTGATGGATGTCGATCAGTATGACATTTATACGGCAATCTCCGGCAAAGATGGCTTGGAAGTGCTGGCTGATGAACCTGATATCGGAGTCATTATCTCTGACCAGCGGATGCCGGAAATGACCGGGGTTGAGTTTCTCCAAGAAGCTCGTGAGATCGTTCCGGATGCGGTACGGATCTTGTTGACCGGCTACGCCGATATTGAAGCATCAATTGCTGCTATCAATGAAGGGGCAGTATTTCGCTATTTAACCAAACCCTGGGATGACGAGACTTTACTCAAATCGATTGCCGAAGCAGCTCAAAGTTATTTGCTGGTTGCAGAAAATAAACGTTTAAATGCACTGGTGCAGAAACAAAAAAAGGATCTACACGAATGGAATAATCGGCTTAAACAACGAGTTCTAGATCAAACATCGCAAATTCGGAATAAAGGTGATGAATTAGCACTCAGTAATCAGCAGCTTCGGGGGAGTTTTAACGAGACAATTGAATCCCTTGCGGGTTTGATTGAAATGCGCGATCGGAAATCACCTGGCCACAGTCGTAACGTTGCCGAATTGGTGACAATCATGGCCGAAAAATTGAATTTATCGCAAGAGGAGAAAAATCAGTTACGTTCTGCGGGGCTGTTGCACGATATTGGTAAAATCGCGATGTCAGATAATCTGCTTGGAAAATCAACATCAAATATGAACAGTAAAGAATTACACGAATATCAGAATCATGTGATTCGTGGTCAGGCTGCTATCAATATGGTTCCCGCCCTACACGACATCGGCGTGCTGATCCGTCATCATCATGAACGCTTTGATGGCCAAGGGTTCCCGGACAAATTGAAAGGAAAGGCAATCCCCTTAGGTGCTCGGATAATTTGTGCCGCCGATATGCTTGAACGTAAGCTGAGTCAAGTTCCGGAGTCTGATGCATGTGCTTCTGCCCTGCAGGAGCTGGAAACCGAATGGGGAAAATCTCTGGACCCAGGGTTGCGAATGGTTCTGGAAGAAGGAGCCCTAGAAGTTTACAGCTATCTGGATATTTCTACCAATATTCTCGAAAAGAAAGTTTCTCCCAAAGGACTGGAAGCAGGAATGCAACTACAACATGATCTATTCAGTGGAACTGGGGTGCTGCTATTAAAACAGGGAACTGTTTTTGATGAGAACGCCATTGCGGCAGTGAAACGATGCTTTATGATTGATCCTTTTGAACAGGATATTTGTGTGTTGTTGAAGGATGATGAATCTGAGTAAAGGATTTTCACCCTCCCCCAACCCCTCCCATAAAGGGAGGGGAGTTAGTACCCTGTAAACATGATTACTTCAGGTTGTCTCCCTCTCCCCTTGTGGGAGAGGGTCGGGGTGAGGGGAACAAGAAGGATCACCCTATGAAACAATCAATGTGGATAAAATCCCGTCTTGTTTTGCTCTTTGGTATTTTTGCCATTGGTAGTGGATCGGCCTGTGCTGCTGAAAAGCTGGTATTGCAACTTTCCTGGCATCACCAGTTCCAATTTGCCGGTTATTATATGGCAAAGGAGCAGGGCTATTACCAGGATGCCGGCTTGGATGTTGAGATCCGTGATGTCACAAACGGGGAGAATCCAGTTGACGAAGTGCTTTCCGGCCGAGCTGATTTCGGTATCAGCGGAAGCGGATTACTGGTTGAACGGAGTTTGGGAAAACCGGTCGTTGCTGTTGCTCCAATTTTTCAACATTCCCCAACGGTTTTTTTAACCCTCCAAAAATCCGGCATTCGTCAGGCAGCCGATCTTATTGGCAAAAAAGTGATGCTCTCTCCGGGATATCAGAGCCTCTCTCTGCTCGCTCTGCTCCATCAGGAAAAGCTCCTTGACCAGGTTCAGTGTATTAATACCAGCTTTGATTATAATTCATTACTTAATGGTGAAACCGATGTATTTAATGCCTATCGAACCAATGAGCCTTATCTTCTGGAAGCTCAAGGTTATCAAACCAACCTGATTAATCCTGCGGATTATGGCATCGACTTCTATGCGGATATTCTTTTTTCTGTAGAATCTTTTTTACAACAGAATCCTAAAACGGTAGAAAAATTTCGCAAGGCCTCTCTCATGGGTTGGCACTATGCTCTCAGCCACCCCGATGAAACTATTGCGCTGATTAAGTCCCAATATCATGTCAATAAGACCATACAGCAGCTGCAATTTGAGGCGGCTGCCATTAAACAGGTTATTCAAGCAGATCTGGTTGATATCGGCAATATAGATCGGAGTCGTTGGGCACAGATAGCTTATCATTTAAAGGCAATAGGACAAATACCAGCTAGTTTTCATTGGTCAAATGATTTTTTGTATAATCCGCCACCGTCCTTTAACTGGAAACAATTTCGTCCCTGGTTGATTGGACTCTTGATAGCGTTCGCCATTTTGATCACCTTTCTCAGCATCATATCCAGATCAAATATTCGCTTGAGAGCAACACGAAAACACCTTCGGCAAGAGATTCAAGAACGTAAGCTTGCTGAAGATGAGCGCTCTCAACTGCTGCAAGCCATTGATCAGAGTAGCGAAACTATTGTCATCACTGACATAAAAGGGGCAATACAGTATATCAATCCTGCTTTTGAAAAAATTACCGGCTACACTTACACCGAAGCGATTGGCCAGAACCCGCGCATTCTCAAAAGTGATCATCAGGATCAGGCCTTTTATAGAAAGATGTGGGCAACACTGGTCAAGGGTGATGTGTGGAAGGGCCAATTCATCAATAAGAACAAGAACGGGGCACTTTATATTGAAGATGCAACTATTTCACCGGTTCAGGATACTCTAGGTAAAGTCGTCAACTATATCGCGGTGAAAAGAGATATCACCCATGAAGTTGAAATGGAGGAACAACTGCGGCAAAAATATAAAATGGAAGCGGTTGGTTTGATGGCTGGTGGAATTGCCCACAATTTCAATAATAATCTCGCCATTATTCTTGGTAATGTTGAACTCTCTCAGATTAAGTTGCCTGCTAATAGCGATGTTGCCGATCACCTCAAAAATGCTAAAATAGCGATCTTGCGTTCCCGCGATCTGGTGCAACAGATTCTTACTTATAGTCGAGAAGGAGTGCATCAGAAAACCACTTTACAGCTGCCAGTGGTGGTTGATGAAACCATCAAGCTACTTCATTCTACAATTCCAGTCTCGGTCAACCTGCAACAAGTCATCAGTATTAATAGCTATCACATCAGCATCAATGGTGATTCATCCCAGATTCAGGAAATTTTGATTAACCTTTGTAATAACGCCGTACATGCCATGAATGAAAAAGGAGAGTTAACCGTTTCTCTGGAGACCGTAGAATTACAATCCCAAGATATTCCTGCTCAGTATCAATGTGCAGCTGGAAGCTATGTCAAGCTGAGTGTCCAGGATGATGGGGCTGGCATGCCTCCTGAAATTTTGGATAAGGTCTTTGATCCTTTCTTTACCACCAAAGAGGTCAATGAGGGGACTGGCATGGGGCTAGCAACGGTGCAGGGAATTGTGAATCAACATAATGGCTTGATTAAAGTGCACAGCACCCTTGGTCAAGGGAGTACTTTTGAACTCTATTTTCCGATTAGTGAACAATTTCAAACCCTTGAACCTGCCCCTATCAGTGGAGAATTGCCCCAGGGAACAGAAAGAATTCTCTTTCTTGATGATGATGAAATGTTGTCACAATTAGGCGATATGATGCTGTCAGAAATGGGATATCAGGTCACTGCCATGACCAGCAGCATTGAAACCCTCAAGCTATTTACTGCCAATCCGAATCAGTTTGATTTGCTCATCACTGATCAGACCATGCCGGAACTTTGCGGCAAAGACTTAATCCAGAAGGTACTGGAGATAAGACCCGATTTACAGACCATCCTCTGTACCGGATTCAGTAATAAAATTGACGCTAATGAAGCCCATAAACAGGGTATCAGTGCTTTTTGTATAAAACCATTAAACTTGCCAGAATTAACACAGACCGTAAGGCGAGTACTGGATCAAGCGATAAAAGATACAAATTAAGTCATATTCTGCTATGTGAGGTTGTTAAAATAGAATGTTTAAGCTATAGTGCGGCCGTTTAACGGCCGGAAACGCTGTTATATGTTGCTTAATAAATATTTAAAACGTCAGATTTTATAATCTAATAGATCAAAAACACCAACAAAAACAGAAATGGGGCAATACCAAATGAGTGATGTAACCGCAGCGGGATTAGGGCTAAAAAGTGTCGGCAAAGTTTATCATAACCTTAGCTATGATGAGCTGTTTGAGCATGAAACAAAAAATAACGAGGGAGCACTTTCTGAAAACGGAACCATGATGGTCGATACCGGTAAATTCACTGGTCGTTCTCCTAAGGATAAATATTTTGTCCAGCAAGACCCCTCGCAAAAAAATATCTCTTGGGGAAGTATCAACCAACCGGTTTCAGAAGCGATTTTTGATGAATTGTACGCTGAAGTTATCGATTATCTATCCGGCAAAGATGTTTACGTTGCTGATGGTTTTACCGGTGCAAATCCACAAACCACTCGTAAGATCCGTTTCGTGACTGAAATCGCCTGGCAGTCCCATTTTATCAAGAACATGTTCATCCGCCCGGATGAAAAACAGCTGGAGGGTTTTACCCCAGATTTTACCGTTTATAATGCAGCTAGCATCAGTAATAAAAATTGGGAAAAACATGGTTTGAACTCTGAGGTTTTTGTCATTTTCAATATTGAGAAGAATGTCGCAATTATCGGTGGTTCCTGGTACGGCGGTGAGATGAAAAAAGGGATCTTCACCATGATGAACTACTGGATGCCGCTGGAAAAAATCCTCTCCATGCATTGCAGTGCCAATGTTGGCAAGGATGGCGATGTCTGTCTGTTCTTTGGTCTGTCGGGTACCGGGAAAACCACCCTGTCGACCGATGCTAGACGCAAATTGATCGGGGATGATGAGCACGGTTGGGACGAGGATGGCATCTTCAACTTTGAAGGTGGCTGCTATGCAAAAACTATCGACCTGTCACCGGAGAGTGAGCCGGAGATCTTTAACGCGATCAAACGTGATG
>JAOZLQ010000016.1 GCA_029934755.1 Desulfuromusa sp.
AAGCCTATCTGGGTAAACCAACCGGTATGGGAAAAAAAGTCTGCGTCGTTGGTGGCGGTAATACTGCTATTGACTGCGTACGGGTTGCGTTGCGTGAGGGAGCTGAAGAATCAATCTTGCTTTATCGCCGGACTCGAAACGAAATGCCAGCAGATGTCTGGGAAATTGACGGTGCGGACGAAGAAGGTGTTCGGTTTGAATTCCTGGTATTACCGAAGAAGATCGTAGTCGATGAAAATCGCCAAGTCACCGGGGTGGAATGTTTGAAGATGAAGCTGGGTGAACCTGATGATTCTGGTCGCCGCCGCCCACAGCCGATTGAGGGCAGTGAGTTCATCGTTGAATGCGACACCTTGATTCCGGCCATCGGTCAGGATCCGGATCTTTCTTTTATTACCGAGGACACTGGAATAAAAATTACCCGTTGGAACACTGTTGTTACCAAATTTATCCCGTTGAAAAACGCTGCAGATCGTGACCTGAGTGATGATATGGGAAATCCGTTGTCACGTACCCTGTTGACTGATATGGATGGGGTATTTGCCTCTGGAGATGCTGAGATTGGTCCACTGACAGTTGTCGCCTGTGTTGGTAATGCGCACCGTGCAGCGAATGTGATTCAACGTTGGTTAGAGGAAGGCGAAGCTTATCTGACCGATGACGATTTTCATGCAGATATCCTGACCAATCTTGGGGTTTACAATAAGGATGAAGAGGTTCCCTGGCTTGATGCTGTACAACGTTTTGATCAGCATGAAATTCATGGTAAAGAACGTGCCAGTGCGGGGAACTATAATGAAGTTGAACTTGGTTTCACCGACAGTGAAGCGGTTATGGAAGCTGAACGTTGTTTGCGGTGTTACCGTGTTTCGATGATCGCTATTTAAGCTAAAAACATCACCAAGGTTGTTTCCAGGGTGGATTCATTGTCTGGAGAAAAATCAGCCAGTATTCGAGGTAATATAGATATGATCAACCTGACGATAGATGGTAAGTCGGTAAGCGTTCCCAAGGACACAACAATTCTTGAGGCCGCTCGGCAAGTGGATATTCATATTCCAACCCTCTGTTGGTTAGAAAAAGTGTCAACAACGGGTGCTTGCCGGGTTTGTGCGGTGGAAATTGAGGGCGTTGATCGTCCGATGACTGCGTGTAATACCCCCGTTAAGGAAGGTATCAATGTTACTACGCAGTCAGAGAAGCTGAAAAAATCCCGTAAGCAGATCATGGAGTTGATTCTGGTAAACCACCCTCTCGATTGTCCGGTCTGTGATGCGGGTGGCGAATGCGATTTGCAGGATATCTGTTATGAGTTGGATGTGGTTCGCCAGGAGTTTCAAGCTGACGATGTCAATCCGGAAACGATTAATCACTGGCCATTGATCCAACAGGTTCCGAACCGTTGTATCCTTTGTGAAAAATGTGTCAAAGTCTGCCATGAACTTATTGGTGCCGATGCCCTATTTGTCAATGATAAGGGTGATCGGGCCTTTATTGATAAAAAGGTTGAAAACTGCACTTACTGTGGTAACTGCGTCGCTGTTTGTCCGACCGGGACCATGATTTCTAAACCGTATAAGTTCAAGGCTCGTCCCTGGACACTGCGTAAAGTTCCATCTGTTTGTACTTACTGTCCCAGTCAGTGCCAGATCGATCTCAATGTTCTGGATAATAAAGTTCTTCGCGTGACTTCCGATGATGAAACAACAACTAATAGCGGAACCCTCTGCGTTGGTGGGTTCTTTGGCTATAGCTATATCAATAATAAAAACCGTTTGATCGAGCCTACTGTTGAGCAAAAACCAGCTTCTTGGGAGAAGGCTTTTGAACGGGTTGTTGCAGATGTTGAGCGGATCAAACAAGAGAGTGGCTCAGCAGCTATTGCCGGTTTTGCTTCTCCACGCTTAACCAATGAAGAAAATTACCTATTTCAGAAACTTTTCAGGGCTGCCATAGGAAGTAACAATATTGATACCGAGGCTCGTTTTGGTGCTTTACGCATGTTGCATGCTTTTGATAAAGGGCTTGGATTGCACGGTGCAAGTAATCAGATGGAAGTTATTGGTCATGCTGATGCGATTCTGGTTTTTGGAGCTGATCCTAGCGCAGAAGCTCCTGCGGTTGATTGGAAGATCCAGGATGCGGTTCGGCGCAGTGATGGGAAACTGGTGATTGCCAATATGCGCCAGATCCATCTGACTCAGTTTGCCGATAGTCAACTTAGCTATAAACCAGGTAGTGAAACAGCATTGGCCAATGGTCTTGGACGATTGCTGCTGGATAGAAATTATCTTAATGAAGCGGATTTGCAGGCCACGGTTGCCAATTTTGAGGAATTAAAAAGCGATCTAGCTGCTGTTGATCTGGCACAGGTGGTTGAGATAACGGGCCTCAGTCTGAAAGCTTTGGAGCAAGCTGTAGATATTATTGGGCAAGCAGATAAAGTGGCGGTTATTTTTGGTTCTGATATCTCTAAGTCAGCATTTGGCACATCAAAAGTAGCAGCTGTTGCTAATCTGGCAATTCTCAGTGGGGCCTTAAGTGCTGATGGGGGGTTATTCCCACTTGATGAAAAAGGGAATACTCAGGGTGTTCTCAATATGGGTGTTTACCCAGAAGATCTTCCCGGATTCCAATCTTATGCCGCTAGTAAGGATAAGTTTTCCAAGGCCTGGAACTGTAGTCTCCCCGAGGGAGGGCTTGATGCCGATGGTATTTTGCAGGAAATCGAAGCAGGAACGATTCGGTTTCTTTATCTAGCTGCGACCAATCCACAAAGCTTTCCCAATAGTGATCGCTGGTTGAAAGCTTTGGAAAAAGTTGAGGTGTTGGTGGTTCAGGATATCTTCCCGTCTGCCATTACTCGTCTAGCGACAGTTGTTCTTCCCGGCAGCTCCTATGCTGAAAAGTCAGGTAGCTTTACCTCGCTGGATCAAACTATGCGGAGTATTAACCAAGCTATCCGTCCAGTCGGGAAATGTCGTGAAGACGGGGAAATTTTTGCTGAACTTTATACTCGTTTGAAAAAGGTTCCATTTGTATTCAATCGAAACCAAATTTATGATGAACTCAATGAGTTGACCTCTCTTTATCGGGATGCCAGTTTCCTTGATGATGATCGCCAGACCTGTTCACAGAAGCCATATCAGCCTGTTGCTCAGGGTCTTAAATATCAACTGATTTCTACAGGTAATGGTCTTGAGGGGTTACAGTTGTTGACAGGTACCTCGTCAGGTCATTTTGGGACAACATCAACTTGGGCTCCTGCTCCATTGGAAGTAGAGCCTGAAGGCCTTCTCAATATAAATATAGAAGATGCTGAGGCTGCAGGGATTGTCGATGGAGATACAATTAAGTTGACCAGTTCAATCGGAGCGACAATTGGTAAGATTCTTATTAGTGAGTCTGTTCCAAAAGGATTGATTTTTGCTCCACATAACTTTATAGCACTTGGTATCCAGCAGTTGATGCCAGATGGTGATAATTTGACAGCAGTTCAGATTGAAAAAACTTAACATATATTTAACAATCAGTTATGTCATGCGCCCTGGGATTTCCTGGGGCGTTTTTTTATCATGAAATTGTCCAGACTTTATCATTTCTACAATGTTAAGGTTGTGAGACTTGAAAATCTACCTTGACTCTTTCAGCGGCTCTGTGGTACTTAAAGTCCGCTTTTGCGCCAGTTTCTGCATTGGTGACATCTCCTAAATGGCTGAAGACAAACGACAATTATATAAGAGTATTGGTTTCTTATCGAGCGTTGGGATATCCCTCGTTGCATCGATTCTTATCGGTCTGGCGATGGGGATTTATCTGGATCAATGGTTGGATACGCCCCCCCTGTTTACTTTGATTATGTTGTTGATTGGGGTTATTTCAGGGTTTCGCAATGTTTATATCTTGACCACACGAGAACTGAAGCGTCAAGAATTGGAAGACGATCAAGCTGGTAAGGATCACGATGCAGCAGGATGACCAATTGCTGGCGGAAATGGCTCTCCGTAACTGGTTTATTTTGATCGTATTAGTTCTCCTGAGTTTGTTCTGGCAATCATTTCCGGTTACGATGGGTGTGTTGGCAGGTGGGGTTCTGGTCATTATTAATTACCGTTGGCTGGGACATTCTTTGCTCAAGGTATTGGGTGATCCACAGCTAGCCTCTGAAAAGGGGTTTAAAAGAAACTACTTATTTCGTCTGGTATTTATTGTCAGCTCGATTTACCTATTACTGGTACGTGGCGGGGTTCATCCGCTTGCACTGGTTGTCGGACTGTCAGTCGTTGTCATAAACCTTATCATTACTACTGTTAAGCGGCTTTATTAAGGTTTCAAATAAATAGGAGAGTTTAACTCATGACCCATCCATTTTTATTTCTGCAGTGGATTGAACAGCAGTTACACATTCATGTTGGAGAGCATGTTACTTACACATGGTTTGTGATGGCATTGCTGATCCTGATTGCTTTTCTTGTTTCAAGATCAATTTCCATGATTCCTTCTGGGGTACAGAATGTCATGGAAGTAGTGATAACCGGCATTGATGGTTTGATCGAAGAGACTATGGGTAAGGAAGGGAAGGCCTATTTCCCTTTAATTGCTACTTTTGCCCTGTTTATTCTTGTCTGTAACCTGATTGGTTTGGTGCCCGGATTTTATCCACCAACAGCTAATTTAAATACCAATGCGGCATTAGCATTAACTGTCTTCGTCTTGACTCATGTTGTTGGTTTTAGAAAACATGGTATTGCTTATCTCAAGCATTTTATGGGCCCAATCATCTGGTTGGCACCGTTAATGTTTGTTATTGAAATTATTGGGCATATTGCTCGCCCACTATCCCTGACTTTGCGGCTTTTCGGTAATATGTATGGTCACGAAATCGTATTGATGATTTTCTTGGCACTGGTTCCGTTGTTTCTGCCGATTCCGATGATGCTGATGGGTGTGTTGATTGCTTTTATCCAGACCTTTGTTTTTACGCTGCTGGCAATGATTTATGTTGCAGGGGCGCTGGAAGAGGCTCACTAAAATACTATTTATGCTTTTCACAAGGGTGAAAAGCCAGTCCTATATAATATAGGAACAATAAAACTAGAAAAAGGAGATAGAGGATGGAATTTTTTGCTTGGTGTATGATGGCCGCTGGTCTAGGTATGGGTCTTGGTTCAATTGGTACCGGTATTGGTCAGGGTATTGCTATCAAAGCTGCTTGTGAAGGTGTTGCTCGTAATCCAGGTGCTTCTGGTAAAATCTTGACAACCATGATGATTGGTCTGGCAATGATTGAGTCATTAGCAATTTACGTATTTGTTGTTGCTATGATTATTCTCTTTGCTAATCCATTTACTGCACAGGTTGTTGAACTGCTGACTAAATAGAGTTTTTCGTTTGAGATTTAAAGGTGATCCCGTTCGGGGTCACCTTTTTTTTTACCTTTCTATGAAATTCATACAGTACTAACCCTTACCGTTTTGTGGAGCACTTAAATATATTCCCTTCAATCAGAGGGTATTTTTTGTTGCAAAAAATTGATGATAAAGGTAGTGTCCGCTCTGTATGATAAAAATATACACCTATATGTATACACTTATTGTTCTGTGAAACTTCTTTTTGAGAGGAAGAATATTTTGACTGGATGGTGCCACCCGGCAGTCAAATTTGTAAAAAATCAGGAACATTTCTAGCAAGCTAACCTGCCTGGTACATTTTAAGTTTTGCTCGAAAGATATTTAAAGGAGAGTCTTGATGCGTAAAATGCTGTTTAATTTGATGTTCCTATTCGTATTGTTATGGAATTCACAGGTTATAGCTGGGGGAATTGCTTCACCGGAAGACTGTCTGGAATGTCATGATGATGTGATATCCGCTGAAGATTTTTCGGCTTCTGTTCATGGTACGAATGGGTGTGTTGCCTGTCATATCGAACTAACTGATCTTGATGCGCATATGGAGGGCGAACTAATGCCCGATCCGGTTAACTGCGCACGCTGCCATAATCAAGAATTTAAAGAATATTATGATAGTGTCCATCATTTTGATCATCCCAATATCAGTCTTAACTGTACCTCCTGCCATGCAGATATCCATGAGTTGACAGCTTGGAAGGGAGATAAACAGCGGGCAAATGAAACCTGTGCAACTTGTCACTCTACAGCTTTTGATGAATATCATACTTCTATCCATGCCAAAGCCGTTGCCGCAGGCAATATGGATGGCGCCGCCTGTATAGATTGTCATGGGCTGCATTCTATTGCATCTGTTGAAGATATGGATCTTCATGAAAGGTCAAGCCTACGGACCGAACCATGCATGACCTGTCATGCTGATGAAGAAATGATGCATCGAAATGGTGTCTTTCCAGTGGCCGTTGAAACTTACCTGGAAAGCTATCACGGTAAAAACTTTCACCTTGGCTATCCTGAGAAAGTCGCAGGATGTGCCGACTGCCATACAGCGCATGAAGTCTTACCTGGTGATGATCCGGCATCCAGCCTCAATTCAGAAAAGCTAGTCGTCGCGTGTGCAAAATGCCATGAGAATGCATCTGAGCAGTTTGTTAAGTTTTATCCGCACGGCGATATGACGGATCGAGAAAATTATCCGATTCTTTATTTTACTTACATCGCTATGAGTTCGCTGTTGATTGCGACTTTTGGGGTTTTCTGGTTCCATTCATTGCTGTGGATGTTCCGTGGTTTTATTGAGAATAGTGAAAAGAAAAAGGCACTTGCTGCGGGGGCTCAGATCCATCGTATCGAAAATCCTCATAAGATTTACCGGCGCTTCACTAAAGTTCATATCTTTATGCATTTTCTGGTTGTCACCAGTTTCTTATTGTTGGCACTGACCGGGCTGCCACTGAAGTTCTCAGATCAGGCTTGGGCTAGGGTATTGATGGACTTTTATGGTGGATCAGCAAATGCTGGTTTGCTGCATCGCTATGGTACTGTAATTACAGCTGTATATTTTGGTATGGCACTGTTTAAAATTGCTAAGTTTCTATTTTATAAGTTGCAGTACCCTGCAGAATTTTTCCAGAGATTATTCGGACCTGATTCACTATGTCCAAACTTGCGTGATATTGATGATGTGACTGCTATGGTACGCTGGTTCCTGTTTTTGGGGCCAAGACCAACCTTTGAACGCTGGACATATTGGGAAAAATTTGATTTTTTTGCGGTGTTATGGGGCATGTTTGCGATTGGTGGATCCGGGTTTATGCTTTGGTTTCCAGAATTTTTTGGTGCAGCACTACCAGGGTGGGTTTTTAACGTCGCGACAATCATTCACTCTGATGAAGCGTTACTGGCGACCGGGTTTATTTTCACCGTCCACTTTTTCAACACTCATGGGCGACCAGAAAAATTCCCCATGGATTTTGTCGTTTTTAATGGTGAATTACCGAAGGAAGAGTTTATCGAGGAACGTGGCGATCAGTGGAAGCGTTATGAGGAACAAGGGCTTCTGGAACAATTTGAGGTCAAGAAACCAAGCGGTGCTCTCTATGATTTTGTTGTCAAAGGATTTGCTTTTACGGCAGTTCTGATAGGGGTAGCATTAACATTGCTGATGATTTATGCTTTCACCTTTGGTGGGCACCACTTTTAATTTGCTGTTTTATTGAGTAAGAATAAGAGGGGCTGCCATTTGGTAGCCCCTTTATTTTTGAGGGAGAACAATGACTTTTAAGGATATGATCTGGCCATTTCTAGTTTTTTCTATCTATATCACTGGTGGTATTCTGACCTTCAGCGGGTTCGCCTTGATTCTGTTTATGAAAGGGAAGGATCTCTGGGGGTGGGGTGAAGGTCATACAGTGGGTTATATGTTTGTTTTTACCGGATTTCTACTATCAATCTTCGGTGTTCTAATTATGAGGATTTTGCGGAATAGAATGTGAGTGTTTCTATATTAGAGGAGGAAATATGAGTGATATAAAAGATAAATTCTGGCTTGATGCTGAAAAAGCAGTTCTCGTAGTAATTGATGTTCAGGAAAAATTAGCTCCTGCAATGAATCAGGATCTGTACGGCCAATTGATCCTTCACGCCAACTTATTGATTGAAGGTTTTAAAGCTCTTGGATTGCCCATTATTGCCACGGAGCAATATTCAAAGGGGTTGGGTCACACCGTTGCTGAATTAGATGCGGCAACGGAACAACACCGCATCGAAAAGATGACCTTTAGCTGCTGTGGCGAAGAGAGCTTTATGGGTGCTTTGGAAAAGAGTGGTGCCAAGCAGGTTCTGATTGTCGGTATGGAAAGTCATGTTTGCGTTTTTCAGACAGTGATTGATCTTCTAGATCGCGGTTATATTGTTCATTTGGTAAGTGACGCTATTAGTTCCCGCTTTAAGGGTGACTACGACAATGCTATCAGTAGTGCTGCTCAAGCAGGTGCGGTGATTACCACCACTGAAACTGCTCTTTTTCAACTGGTTAAGGTTGCTGGAACAAGTGAGTTTAAAGTTGTATCAAAGCTGGTGCGTCAGCGAACCTCCTGATGGATGAATTGACAGTTGCTCAGCAGCAGCAATTACAGCATAAATTATCAATTTTGAAAGAAGAGTTGCAACTGTTGCTGACTGAATCTGTAGCAAGCAGCCAGACTGTTGATCTTGATCAACCGATCGGACGGTTGTCGAGAATGGATGCTTTGCAGCAACAGGCAATGGCTAAGGCTAATCGTGCCGGACATCAGCAACGCTTGATCCTTGTAGAATCGGCACTCCTTGCAATCAAGCAGGAACGCTATGGTGAATGTCGGCGCTGTGAAGAACCAATTGGATATCCCCGCTTGAATGCTCGACCCGAATCTCCTTTTTGTTTGGATTGCCAACAGCAGAGTGAAAAAATAAATTAATGTCTAATCTCCTTCTTATGGTTCTTATGGTTGTTGGCGGTGTTGCAGTTGCCGTACAACCATCAATTAATGCCCGGTTGGCAGAAAAAACCGGGTTCCTTCAAGCGGCGACAGTTTCTTTTGCGGTTGGAACTCTAATCCTTCTACTCGTTTCTCTAACCAGTGGTGGGGGGAGTTTTCGGCGTATCTCGGAGGCGGACTGGTGGCAATTAACCGGGGGATTGTTTGGTGCATTTTTTGTAACAATGACGATTGTTGGCGTCCCCCGGATCGGGGTAACCGCAGTACTGGCCTTAACAATAGTTTCACAACTAACTGCTGGCTTGGTGATGGATCACTACGGTTTGTTTGGGATGCGTAGTATGCCTATTGATTACAAACGCATGTTTGGGGTGGCACTGTTATTAGCGGGTGTTTTTCTTATCTGTAGACGGTAATGAATCCTTTCAACCGTGTTCATATCTCCATGCAGAAACATCATGAGTTAGATAATCCCCTGTAATGGCCCACCATTAACAGCTAGCTGGTCAACCTGTTTTTCAATCTCAGGATCATCGATCAAGGCAGGCGCGTGGTGTGGTTTGCTGCGGGCATCAATGAGCAACGCACCAGAACAACCCCAGTGTTTCGCCATTGTAAAACTACCGATGCCGTAAATATCTGTTGCGGGATTGGAGCGGGTAAAACAAACCCAGAGCCAATTGTTCAATGTCGCTGCGCAGAATTCACTATCATCAACAATCAGAATCAGGGGAAAGTTATTGATTGGATCATCTACAGCTACTTTTTTGCAGAATCGTAGCAGGTTCAGATCCGCACCGGGACGATATTCGTGACAGGTTGGGCCTTCAAGCAACAGAATACCGGGAATGGCGATTGCCGGGTTTTTAAAACCGCGTGGCAAGGTTAAATTTTCCGGGATTCCAGTCGGCAGATCACGCTGTTTCTTTCCAACAGCGGCCATAACAACTTTCGAACCCTGATTTAAACCGTGACCACTGTAATCGAGGGTATCGATTGTCGTTGCTGTTTGAAAATGGAGATCTCGTTGCCAATCAATTCTTTCTAGAAGATGTTGGAAAAAAGCGGGAATGTTATGAATATCGAGATCCGGATTATCATTTTCGGCGGCGATGAGTAAGTATTTTGCCAAAGATAGTTGTCCTTGACCCAATACCGCATTGGCCTGGGTCAGTAGCTCCTGTGGGCGGTCAAGTTTATTGTAGGGGGTGTACCGTTCGCTACCGATGGCAAGAAGTAGGGGATGAACCCCTGCAGCATCAACAGCATGAACGGCTTTTATCCCTGGGAGAACTTCTGGAATCAATTCTCCAGTCAGTTCATGGATGAATTCGCCAAAACTGGTATCTTCCTGAGGCGGCCGGCCGACGGTGGTGAATGGCCAGATGGCATCCGGGCGATGGTAAACTCTATCGACTTTAATCAGTGGGAAATCGTGAACCAGGCTGTAATAACCAAGGTGATCACCAAAGGGGCCTTCAGCTTTCTGCTGTTTTGGGTCAATCGTGCCGCAGATAACAAAATCGGCTTCAGCCGGCATAGGTAAATAACCAGAAGGTTGCACCAGTGGAATTCGGTGTCCACCAAGAAGTCCGGCGAAAGCCAACTCGGGCATCCCTTCTGGTAGCGGCATGACCGCAGCAACTGTTAAACTTGGGGGGCCACCGATAAAAATATTGACTTTAAATGGTCGACCAAGCTCCAAGGCTTCATGGTGGTGAACACCGATGCCGCGATGAAGCTGATAGTGGAGCCCAATTTCCTGATCTGGTTGATAATCGTTTCCCGATAGCTGTACGCGATACATTCCCAAATTAGATGAGCGAATCCCTGGGGTGTGGCTGCTTTCACTATAAACTTGAGGCAAGGTGACAAACGCGCCGCCATCATTCGACCAGCTTTTTATCTGAGGTAGGGCGCTGATTGTTGTTTGTCCCTGTAAAATTGGTCCTGATTTGACTTTTTTAGGGAGCAGGTGAAAGGCGGCAGTTGGCGCAGATATAAGGGTTGAAGGTTCTTTAAGCAGGGTTTTAGGGTCGAGCTTCAGTTTGACCAAGGTATCAACGTGACGCAATGTATCGCGAAACAGATATCTGGTTCGCTCGAGAGTACCAAATAGATTCGCTACGGCAGGGAAACGGCAGTTGGTCAGGTTGCTGAAGAATAGCGCTGGCCCCTGATGCTGATAAACGCGTCTCTGGATTGCACCAGCTAGAAGCTTTGGTTCAATTGGCTGGTCGATTCGGATTAGTTGCCCACTATTTTCTAGGTCATTGACGGCTTGTTTAAGAGTTCTGTATCCCATTATAAATGGCCTTATTTTAAGAAGAGATGAAGAGTATTTTTATACTTCAGTCATAAAGAAAAGGCAATGCTTGGCTGTGGACGGTTGGGTTCAGGCTTGAGTAGCAAAAGATTGCTGGCTGAAGTTTGTGAATAATGGTTCAAAAAAAATCAACACTCCAGTATGGTTAATCAGTTTGATTGAGTAATGACCCTGACCCCGTGGCAAGGAGCCATAAATGCGTATTCGGTTGGCAATCAGATATACGGCAATATCAAGTGTTGTTTTGCTTATTGTTATGTTCTTTTCCGCGTTTTTACATATTGAGAAAGTGCAGAAGGTTTTTTCTGAAAAAGCGCTGCAGGAAGCGGACGTCCTTTCGGAAATGATACTGCGAGATTCCCACCATTTAATGCTGGCTGATAATAATGAACAGTTGCAGTTGATGATTGAGCAAGTGGGTAAAACTCCGCGGATTAAAAGAGCGAGAATTCTTGGGAAAGAAGGAATTGTTGTTTTTTCAATGAACAAGCATGAAATTGGAACAACTTTGAGCGAAACGGATGAGAGTTGCTCTTTTTGTCACCTTGCCGGTTCAAAGGCGTTAGTGGATGTTCCGATAGAAAAACGCAGCCGGATTTTTTCTGATGATTCGGGAACTCAATATTTGAGTATTACTCGGGGAATCTATAATGAGCCAACCTGTTATACCGCTGATTGTCATGCTCATTCCTCGGAGGAGAAGAAAATCGGTGTTCTTGATATGGTTATCTCTCAGGATCAAATGGCGGATTTGTCCCATGCCCACCATATCGATGTCATTGTTTCTACAACGATAATGTTGGTTGTCTTGTCTCTTTGTCATTATCTGCTCACCAGAAAATATATATGTGACCCAATTCAGGGATTACTGGAGCAGACACAAGCTCTTTCTGAGGGAGATTTGTCCGCTCGGGTGAAAAGTCCTTCTAAGGATGAAATTGGGGAGCTGGGGCGATCTTTCAATATTATGGCTGATAATTTAGCTCAAGCACAAATTGAGCTGAAAGATTGGGGGAATACGCTGGAGAATAAAGTTGAGATGCGAACTGCCGAAATGAGTGATATGCAAAGCCAGCTATTACGTTCGGCCAAATTGGCTTCGATGGGGGAATTGGTTGCCGGAGTTGCCCATGAAATCAATAACCCACTGACCGGGATATTGATGTTTGCATCCTTATCATCAAAGACTCCCGACCTTCCGCAGCAGGTTAAGGATAACTTGGACTTGATAGTTTCAGAGACCGGACGGTGCGCAAAAATTGTTCGCGGGCTGTTAGAGTTTGCCCGGGAGTCATTTCCAGAGAAGAAGCTTGATTCCATCAATCGAATCATTGAGCACACCCTAGAGCTTATTTCACATCAGATAATCTTTCAGGATGTCGACGTTCGTTATCATGGTGAAGAAGGCTTGCCTGATCTGGAGTTTGATGCTGATCAAATACAACAGGTTTTTCTCAACATGTTTATCAATGCTGGTCAGGCCATGCCAAATGGCGGTTCCTTGACAATAACCACAAAATTCATTGAAAAAGAGAAAGTAGTTCAGATTGTTATTGAGGATACTGGTGCCGGTATTAGTCAGGAGAATCTGGATAAAATATTTGATCCGTTCTTTTCAACAAAAGCACAAAAGGGCTTTGGGTTGGGATTGTCAGTTTCTTATGGGATTATTAACAATCATGGTGGACGGGTTGATGTTAAGAGTCGTGAAGGTGAAGGGACTCGCTTCTCAATCTATTTCCCAACAGAAGGCAATGGTTTATTGCAGAATTCTGATTTGAAAGAACCCTTGTCCTAGCAGTATGGAGCTAGTGTGACATGTGATCCTTGACTGAGATTCCCAGCTTTTTTAGTAACGCCTGGAAATTGGGTCTGAGCATCCCGGTTTCTTCTGCCGCTTTGGTTACGTTCCAGTTGTTTCTTTCAAGGGCAGCGTAGACAAAGGCTTTTTCCACGGGCTCAACGGCTTGTTCTCGTGCAATGCGTTTAACTTCTTTAAGTTCATCGGTGTTGATCGGAGCAGCGATTTCTGGTTGATCGTATTCAGTCTCTTGTGAGGTTGGTAGCTCAAGACTGTCACGCTGGATCAGATTTCCCTGAGTGAGAACTACAGACCTTTCAATAATATTTTCCAGTTCGCGGACGTTACCAGGGAATGGATAATTATGTATTGCCAGGTGGGCATCAGCAGAAAGGCCCTTGATCTCTCTACCAATATCTTCAGAAAATTTCTTCAAAAAGTAACCAATCAGCAAGGGGATATCGCCAGCCCTCTCGCGAAGTGGTGGTAGGTCGATCGGAATGATATTTAAGCGAAAATAGAGGTCATCACGGAAGGTTCCTTCTTCTACCATCTTCTCCAGACCACGGTTGGTTGCAGCGATTAAGCGGATATCGATAGGGGTTGCCTTGGTTCCGCCAATGGGTGTCACTTCGCGTTGTTGCAGAACCCGCAGTAGTTTTGCCTGGGTTGCTATGCTCAAGTTGGCGATTTCGTCAAGAAACAGGCTGCCGCCGCTGGCAACACTAAAGAGACCGGGTTTAGATTGGGTTGCACCGGTAAAAGAACCCTTATTATGACCAAATAATTCACTTTCCAGTAAGTTTTCCGGCAAAGAATTACAATCAATGGCAACAAATGGTTCATCTTTTCTGGGGCTATTATTATGGATAGCTCGTGCAACCAGCTCTTTACCCGTTCCACTCTCTCCAGTAATCAGGACGGAACTATTGGTCGGGGCCACCTGAAGAATCCGCTGAAAAACTTTCTGCATCGCAGTACTTTTACCGATGAAAGAATCTGCGACGGTTTCATTTGGGATGCTCTCGGTAATGATTTCAGACTCAAGGTTTAGCAGCCTTTTTTTTATGGCCGACTGAACCTTTTCAATAATTTGATCTGGCAGAAAAGGTTTAGTTAGATACTCAAATGCCCCATTTTTCATCGCGTCAACGGCGGAATCAACCGTTGCAAAACCGGTGATGATAATGACAGGAACATTGGGTTGGAGGACTGAAATTGTTTTTAATACTTCAATGCCACCCATGATCGGCATTTTTAGATCGCTTATAACAACGCTAAAATTATCATTTTGCAGTTTTTCCATGCCGACTTTTCCATTTTGGGCCGCGGTAACCTGATAGCCTTCCATGGTTAGTGCTTGACGGAGACCTTCACGAATAATTGCTTCATCGTCGATAACCAGAATCTTATGCGTCGCGTTTTCGTCCATGATGATGTGGATTGCCTTCTGGGTCAGCTGAAGAAAGAAGCCGAAGAAAGTTTAAATAGCGAATTTTCAAAGCGTTTCATACTAATAAGGGAAAAGGAAACAGTCAAGGGATAAGTCGCAGAGGCCGCCGGATCAAAACGTGTGAAGACTCTGGGCCAATAGGTGTTGTGATGGTGTGAGGGATTATATTGGGCGAATATGAATAAATAAAATATGCAGTAATATTTTTCAGTTCAAGGGAGGTTTATATCATAAATACATTTAATAACAGTATGTTGGGGTGATGTTTGGCGTTTTTGCCAGTTATTTGTGCCACTTTGACTGTATGAAAAAAATATTCACCAAGACACGAAAAGAATTAATTTAAATAAGTTGAATTATAAATAACCTATATATTACAGTTAGTTACTGGAAATATTCACACCAAGGCTGTTTTTGGCACAACTTCTGTAAGTGAAGAATAGCAGGTTGAATGTGCCATGGAGGTTGAGATGAAAAATATTCTTCGTAATAGTATTGTTGTTTTCATTTGTGTTGCAACGACAGTTTCAACGGCGGTTGCTGCTGCAGCTCCCACTGAACAAGGTGGATCGTTGCTATTAACTCTGTTCATTGGTTTCTTCGCTTTAATTGTGGTTTTTCAGTTAGTCCCCGCGTGTTTATTGTTTATTGGCGTTCTAAAAGGGTTGTTCTCGCGAAAGCGTGAGGCCGAGCAGAAAATTTCTAATAGATAATCTTATTCTATATAGTCGAGGTAAGTTTATGAACGGTCTTCTTGTCGCAAATAAAGATCAGATAGTACGAGAGCAAATGGTCAATTTGTTTTGCAAGGATGGTTATCAGGTCACAGCTGTTGATTCGGTAGTCAATTCTCTTGAAGGTATCCTCAATAAGACCATTCAGGTTGTTCTGCTTGGGGGTGTTTTAGATGAGCAGCAGATTTCAAAATTTGTTCCATTGCTGAAAAAATGTAATCGTAACCTATCGATAATTCTAGTTTCCAATGAAATGCCACTGGAGCTTTTACGTAGAATCCGTAAGGAGGGGATTTTCTACCATGCGTTAAAGCCGGTTGAGGATGAAGGTTGGGACGAAATTCGTCAAGCGGTTAGCTGTGCTTTTGAAAATTACCATGCCCGGCAGGGCATTGGCCGCAAACTATTTAGAGAAAAAGGGTCAATCCCGGTGGAAAAAGCCATTTTGGCTTAGAGATAACCGTTGTTGTCGGTCCAGAAATAAAAGTAACGTAGTGACTAATTCTCACCTATAAATGACTCATCATTATGGAGCCATTTTTGTCCTCCCTGTTTGTTTTTTCCCCTAAAAACATATAAAAAAAATATTCAGTTGCTAGTATACAGTATACAAGTTTTCTGCACTCGTAATATTGATATTTCTCAATAAGTTATGGCTTTTTTTGTCTTCTATCTTTAAGCCGCTCCAAACCTTATGTGTATATAAGAATTATACATGTAATTTGGATAAAAATGGTCATCTTGTGGCAATAAACAACATAAAAACAGCTAGTTACTCTTTCATCGAAAAAAATAACATGGCTGGCATGACCTCTGCATCGTTTCCTTCTGGAATTGCGGTTTATATTCTACTTCCAGGTGGATTTTTTTGAGTATGGAGACTGCTATTTCCTACGGTGTTTGTTAGAAAAAAGTTCCAATGTAAAGAATTCATACGTATAGTACGAAAGCTAGGTGAAAGGTACTCCCCCGAAAACATCCCAAATGTTTTATGCCGTTCCTTTGATATCTTCTGCCACAAAAAGGAATGGCAACAACTTTTTAACAAGGAGGATTTAATGCGAGGTGTCAAAACATTACTAACAACTTTTGCGCTGGTGTTTATGTCTATTGCCCCTGCCATGGCGACAGACACAAGCAAAACCTATAACAGTGGTATTTTGGTTCTTCTGTTCGTGGGATTTTGTGCCCTGTTGATTGTCGCTCAATTGGTGCCAGCTGTTTTGGCTCTTTTCGGGATGACCAAGGAAGCTGCCAGAAGTACATCCGGTAAAAAACTTGCCACATCGGCAAAGAAACACTGAATTTTTATTTGAGAGGTATGTGCGATGTTCGATTTTTTTATGAATGTTGGTCATGTTGAGCAGATTTACACCGTTGTTGATTACTATACCTACATCAAGGGGCTTGAATATCTGCTTTGTCTGCTGTTTTTTACTTTTTTCCCCATATTTTACCGTTATATCCATGGTGGAGATGAGGATTAACCAGATTTGGGTCAACGGACCGTATTTTAATTGATCTGCTTGCCGTGAATGTCCTGTAGGCAGAACTAGGATCTAAGGAGTAGAGGCTATGGTAAATGCCAGTAAGCAACTTATAGCAGGGCTGGGAGTGTTAATGCTATTTGCTGTCCTGTCGGCGAGTTGTTACGCAATGGATTATCCAGATGAAGTTGAAATTGATTCTCTGGCTAATTTGTATGAGCCAGTTGTTTTTGACCACGCAATGCATGTAGACGCAACAGAAAGCTGTGCTGAGTGTCATCACCATACCACCGGAACAGAGGTAATTAACGAGTATTGTGCCAAATGCCATACGGGAACTGTAGAAATGGATGCAGTATCATGTCAGGATTGCCACTCTGCTGACCCGGTGTCCCCAGAAAATCTGCATCATCCAAAACCAGGTTATTCTTACCATAACGATCAGCCGAACTTGAAAGCTGCTTATCATTTAAACTGTTTAGGTTGTCACCAGGAAGTCGGAGGCCCGACTGGCTGTGAAGACTGCCATGTGAAAACTGAAGCTGGTGATAAGTTCTATCGTTCTGGAGAGTTTGCTCCGAAAGAACCAGCACATTCATCTGAGCACTGATGATTGCTGCGTGGGAATATAACAAGGAGATTTCGTTATGAGTAAAATAACACGTAGAAGATTTTTAGCCGGAAGTGCTGCTGGTGGGGCTGCTATAATGCTGACCCCCGCAAAAAAAGCACTTGCTGCTGGTTCATTTGAAGGCTTCCCTGACGGAATGGGTGTCCTGGTTGATTTGACCCGCTGTGTCGGTTGCCGCACCTGTGAGGCTGCCTGTAATGCAGAGCAGAATCTGCCGGAACCAGCGAAACCATTTGATGATACTTCCGTTTTTGATGAGATCCACCATGGTCAGAAGCGGCGTACTACAGATAAAGCTTATACGATCGTAAATCGCTATGAGCCCAAAGATTCCGATGAGCCAGTTTATCGAAAAATTCAGTGTAACCATTGTAATGAACCTGCTTGTTTAACTTCCTGTTTCGTTAATGCTTATAAGAAAACACCGGAAGGGGCAGTTATCTACAATGAAAAAGTCTGTGTCGGTTGTCGGAACTGCATGATTGCTTGTCCATTCCATATCCCGGCTTATACTTATCATTCGGTTCTGAATCCGGTGATCAAAAAGTGTATTTTCTGTTATGACACTCGCTTAAAAGAGGGCCGGCCTCCAGCATGTGTTGAAAGTTGTCCGCAGCAGGTGATGACCTTTGGTAAACGGAAAGACCTGATGGTGATTGCTCACGAGAGGATCAAAAAGAACCCCGGTAAATATGTTGATCATGTTTACGGTGAGAAAGAAGTTGGCGGAACGGGCTGGTTCTATCTTTCCAGTGCCCCATTCGAAGAGGTTGGATTTGATGTTAATCTGCCGAAAAAACCGATTATTGACAATGTCAAGGATTTCCTGGCTATCGTCCCTATCGTTTTAACGGTCTGGCCGGCGCTATTTACAGGCTTCCACCTGCTTGCAACTAAAGGGAAATCTCACGGTCATGGAGATGATCATAGCCACGATGAGCAGGAGGGCCACTGACAATGAAGAAATTAGAAACTTTTGGTATTAAGCCACATGATGCATTGCTGAAAGCAGAGGGACAACAGTGGTCATTGATGGAGAAGCTGCTTCTTGGTTTGACTCTTGACCAATATATTGGTCAAGCTTTTCGCAATAAGCTTAACTGGCTTTTGGCAATTATCTTTGCCATCGGAATCCCGGTTATTCTCTACCGTTTTGTTTTCAGTTTAGGTTCAATTACCCACGGTTCATATGATTATCCTTGGGGGTTGTTTCTTGGCTTTGGTCTATTCTGTATGGTTCCCTTGTCTGCTTCCGGTTTTATGCTTGGAACGACAGTCGAAATCTTTGGCCGCCACGATTTTGAGCCGATTGAGCGCCTCGCCTTGCTCAACGGTTTGCTTGGCTACTTTTTTGCGGTTGTTTATTTACTGGTTGACCTTGGCCAACCTTGGCGCTTGTCCTACCCGATGGTTTACTCCTTTGGCCCTGCTGCGGTTTTGTTTCTCGTTGGTTGGCACGTTGCAACCTATCTTTCTGTGCAGGTTGCTGAAGTTTCCACTGCTTTTTTTGAGTGGATTGGCTTTAAGCGTGGCTACGATTTCATCCGCAAGGGAACCATTGGCTTGACCGTTTCTGGCGTAATCCTTTCGACTCTGCATCAGGGTGCTTTGGGGGCATTATTTTTGTATGCTCCAGGAAAAGTTCACCCTCTCTGGTATTCCGCGCCATTTCAGTGGATCCACTTCTTTACGTCATCGATCCCGGCAGGACTCTGTATGGTGATCTGTGTCAGTACCATTGTTATCTATACGATGAAGTGGCGTTGTGATCAGAGGTTTATCGATAACCTCGATTGGATTACAATTGCTTTGGCCAAGGGCGCTGCAATGGGTTTGAGTACTTACCTTATTATCAAACTGATAGCCGTTGCTCATGATAACGAATGGGCTTACCTGACAACCGGCTGGGGTGCCTGGTGGTTGCTTGAAATTATCGGCTTTGTGGTACTGCCACTGGTTATCCTGTCTTACGGAATCCACAATAAACTGGTGGGGATCTGTCGTATCGGTGCTTTCCTTACAGTGGCCGGTATTCTCTTGAATCGTCTGAATACTGCCCTGATTGCTTTCAACTGGCAGCTGTATCAGGAAATTCCACATTATCTTGAATTTATTGTTGCGATTACAATCTTCGCAATTTATGTGGCGACCTATCGTTTTATTCTGGCTCGTTTGCCGATTCTCTACAAATTTAAACCTCAGGCTGAGGAGTAGAGGCACGGTTGTTGCCGATTAATAGTAGGCAAAAAATTTCTGTAAGTGTTTAAGTAGAAATCCCTGACCGGTTGAGATATCCTTTGCCTGCCAGGGATTTTTATTTTACTATCGTCAAAATCATAACAACCTGGAGTAAGAGAGTATGTTTGATAATCTGATCGCCAGAGCCATAGTACCGGTTACAATTGCAGTTACAGGATTCGTTATTTTTGTCTGCATCCTGCTGTACTCCTTTGTGAAGTCAGATATGACAGCTGAAGCACTTCGGAATGTGAATAATTGTGCTGACACTGTAGTTAAATCTACCAGATCTGCCATGATGGAAGATGATCAACGTGCCATTCAGGATATTGTAAGCAATATTGGAACTCGTCCGAGTGTTGAATTGATTAGGATATATGATCAAGAGGGGCAGGTTCAGTATGCGGGAGAGGAAAAACAGGGAGTTCAATCAGAGACGGTAGAAACACACATTGCCAATTTTTTACAGGCAGATTTTGCAACAAAAAAACAAGATCAACGTGATATTGATCATTCCAGTGGCAATATTACTGTTTCGTTGCCGATTTTAAATGAACCGAAATGTTCAACTGCTGCGTGCCATTTTCATGCAGATGATGAACCGGTTCTTGGTTATTTCAGTATTGCAGTCACAAGTGGTGCATTGGAAAAAACACTTGCAGTTCTCAGATACCGGATGATGATTTTCAGTGTGATGGTGTTGTTCTTGACCATTGGTGGGGTGACCGCCCTGCTGAGAATGAATCTGTTTCTGCCAATTCTCAGGTTAACATATAATGCAGAGCAGGCAGCTCAAGGAGTTACAGAGCCTGATCTGCCAAAATCTGACCATAAACTTGGAAAATTAAATAAAGATTTTCGCCTATTAGTGAAGCAGCGGGATCAGGCCTTGGAAGATTTAAAGGCACTGGAAGTCCCAGACGGAAATGTAGACGATGGATCCGACAAATCATGAGACAGAAGCCCCTCTGCCGGACATCAATCCTCTTCGGATGCAGGTCCAGGCGAAGATTAAAAAACTAGAACTACTTTCTAGCACCGGCTTGTGGATTCTTGCTCTGTTTACTGCTTTGAGCATGGGAGCCTTGCGTGATTTTGATTTTCTTCCACCATTAAGTGAAAGTATTCGTGTTGCTTTAGGAGCAGGGCCACCAATTAAATATATTAATGGTGCACTGTTGATCTATGGATTTTCAGCGATTATTCTGATTTTGACCCAGATGGCCAGTGATAAAAAGCCAAGTGGCGCTTTAGGGCACTTTGGATATCTGGGAGCCTTTTATCTTTTTTATCATTTCTCTGAAGGTTTGCGCGAAAATTTTTGGGCAGTTTTTTCGGTTGGATTAACAATCCTAGGATTGCAAAGTTACCATGTCTGGAACTATTACCATGAGAAAATTCAAGAGCAGGCAGAAATTTTGCTGGAACTAGATAAACTGTTGGATTAAGAGCCCCGCCCAGAAATGAGCGGGGTTTTGTTCTGCTGTTGCGTTATTCAGTTCTATTGGTAATTTCAATCAGGTGATATCCAAATTGGGTTTTTACCGGCCCTAGAACTTTTCCAATTTCACCACTAAAAACCACCTCATCAAATTCTTTGACCATCTGTCCTGGCGAAAATTCCCCCAGTGCTCCCCCTTGCTTGCCTGATGGACATTTTGAATGTTTTTCGGCGATCTTTGCAAAATCGGCACCCGCTTCGATTTCTGTTTTAAGATTGTTGCAGTTGTCTTCAGTGGGAACCAGAATGTGACGTGCACTTGCTTTTGCCATAGCTATTGTTCTCCTTGTGATTTTACTTGAACCTGATT
The DNA here is from genome assembly GCA_029934755.1 of Desulfuromusa sp. GTDB lineage: Bacteria > Desulfobacterota > Desulfuromonadia > Desulfuromonadales > Geopsychrobacteraceae > Desulfuromusa. The sequence continues at coordinate 21,369 of JAOZLQ010000016.1, forward strand.
ATTACGATTCAGATTAAATTGAGTTGCCGCTAGTTAGAATAATCAACCAAAATCTTGGTTGCATTTGTGACGATGCCATTTTGGATCAGTTTTACGAATCATGCAACTGCCTAGAATAACTTTCTCCGATTCTGGTTCCTTGGTTCTTAAACAAATGTAG
>JAOZLQ010000017.1:0-7050 GCA_029934755.1 Desulfuromusa sp.
TGCAATCCGGTAATATCTAAACCCGCAGCTGGGTTGTCTTCACCCGTAGTTGCTCCACCATAGGCATGACCATATAGATTAGCCCCTAAGGATTCAGCCAAAGTCTCAACCCAAATATTTGCTCCTGGATCTGTGTAGCGGCCAAAATTACCTGTATCTGACAAACTATCACCATAAACAACAAGATTATCAAAGGTGCTTGCACTACTTCCAAGTGGAATAACTAAAAGTAGAGCTAGAAATAATAAAACTGCCAATACATTTCTTTTCATGAAATTACTCCTTTATCGATTTAATTTGCTGCTGAAATCTTCCATTCAATAAAAACCACTGATTCTCTATACTTCACTGTGTCGTATTAATGAGTCAAGCAGAACGGCGTTATTTTTTCTTCATCATCGAGTTCGTAACGGTGACTACGGTAGATTTGCTACTAGAAAGTTCAAAAAACACTGTCGGTTTTCTTTGCATCTGCTGCAGGATCCTCTCATTCCAGCACAACATACAAGACGATCCAACCATTTGATATCAGGTTTTGTCTTACGAATAGTGAAAAGTAAAAATCATGTGAGTGAGGGGTATTAAATAGAAAACGATAGAAATATAATTGCGACGACTGATACTGCGACTGCAAGCAATTTGCGTTGGGACAATGTTTCCATTTTTAAGGCTACCGACAGAATGAGTGCTGCGACAAAACTCATGTTGGCAATTGGAATGACAATACTTGCTTGGCCCTGCTCAACTGCAAGCATCAAGAAATTAACGATGAGAAAAACCAGAATTCCGGACACCAGGGAATAGACTGATTTTTTTGCCGTTATTTTAAAACGCTTTTCCCGGAATAGTGCATACCCGGCACCGCCGAAGATCCAACAGATCGAGCCGATTAACAACAACGATTGCAGAGAGGCTCCCTGCATAAATCCAGATTTTGATGTAACCCCATAGAATGCCCGGAAAAATGATGCTGTGATCGCCAGAGCGAAAAAAAACGCATAACGTTTTTCGGTGCAGTTAGGTTGCTTGTTGCGTCGATAGAGCAGAAAGACTGCGAACAGACCAAGAACTATCCCGATGATTTTAAATGAACCCAACGGCTCGTCTAAAAGAAACAATGACAGTAGTACGACACCAACCGTATTCAGGCGGTAAATTGTCGATCCTAGGCTTGTATCTATATGGGTAAGACTCTCAAGGAGGAATAAATTTGATATTGTCAGTAGCAGCCCCGCAGCCAGCCCATAAGTCAGAGAGATGGGGTCTAAAACAAGGGGATCTCCTGATATCCCCAGCATCGTAAACTGCAGAATTGTCCAGACCACCCCAATACCGAACACATACATCCCGCGGGAACGATCCCGGCTCGAATAGCGCTTGAAGACGACATCGTTGACTCCAGCACAAACAAGACTCATTAATGCAAATTGAATTGGAGAGATCATGGTGCCTCGGTTGCCGTCTGTTTTTTATCGAATGGTATCGATGTCCATCCGCCACCTAGTGCTTTATAAAGCCTCACCAGATTAGAGATGGAGGTACCATTGCTTCTAGCAAGTTCATCTCGCAAAATCAGAAGTGCCCGCTGAGCATCCAGCACATTATTGAAATTGACCAGACCTGCCTGATACTGATCATCGGCAAGTTCTGCTGCTCGTTCTGCTGCAACAGCGGCGTTGGTGATCAAATCACGTCTTTGTTGCTCTGTGGCATAAGCAACCAGCGCATTTTCCACCTCTTCCAAGGCACGGAGAATAGTGAGTTCATAATGGATCAGAGCCTGTTCCTGGCGGGTATTCTGAATTTCAATATTTTGGCGAATGGCACCGGCGTCAAAAAGATTCCAGGTCACTCGGGGACCCAATCCCCAGGTTTTGCTGGAGGTTTGCAACAGATCTCCAACACTGAGTGCTTCGAGCCCCAGGGTGCCAAACAAACGAAATTTTGGATAGAGATCGGCTGTTGCGACTCCGATGCGGGCTGTTTGCGCGGCAAGTTCACGTTCTGCACGACGAATATCCGGTCGGTGACGCAGAGTTTCGGCGGGAATCCCGACGGCAATGCTAAGTGGTAAGGAGGGTAATGGCTGTGTTGCCGCTAGCTCTTCGTGGAGGTTGCCGGGGTTCTCTCCCAGCAACACGGCGAGACGGTTTTTTGCGGCGTCCAGTCCTGCTTCCAATGCTGGGATTTGGGATCGGGAACTTTCCAGAATGCGCAAAGACTCCTGCACTGCCAACTCCCCGATAATCCCCGCTTGAAAGCGTGAATCATTCAGTTCATAGCTTTCAAGTTGAATTTTGATGTTGGCTCTGCTCACATCCAGGCGAGATTGGTAGGTTCGCACCTCCACATAGTTGAGTGCCACCTCTGCCAGTAGAGTCACCTGTAAGTCATTAAAATTCTCCTGTGTTGCTTCAAGTTCAGCTTGCGCTGACTCTACCGAACGTTTAACACCACCAAAAACATCCAATTCCCAACTGGCATCAAACCCGGCAGAATACATCTCACTCTCTGTTCCTGTCCCACTGTTCTTACTACTGCGGGATTTTGTAGCTGTTGCATCTGTATCCAGAGTTGGGAGAAATTGGGCCCGACTGATCCCACGCATCGCCCTGGCTTCGCGTATTCTGCTTTGAGCCACTTGCAGATTTAGATTTCCTTGAATAGCTCTCTCTTCCAGTGTAGCAAGCTGTGAATCCTCCAGGACTTCCCACCAACGTGCCAAGTTAACAGGATCAATTTGCTCAGAGGTGAGGCCATCTTGTAATTTAGTATGCCAACTTTTAGAAGATACCGGTTCTTCCTGAACATACTCTGGTCCCACTGCCACACAGCCACTGACCATCAGCACAACAGCAGTCAGCAGAATCGATAATAAAAAACCACGATCTTTTCTTGCCATTATTCTTCCTTGTTTGGGTTGACTCATGATTCTGTTTTGCCTTGTCTCCGGGCGCGCCAAGCACTCCCTTTTTCGCGGGCTGATTGAAACATATAGTAGAGCACTGGGATCAGGAAGATTCCAAACAGGGTGGTACTCAACATCCCGCTGAAAACCGTTGTGCCAATTGCTTTCCGGCTTCCAGCTCCAGCGCCAGTCGCAATCACCATCGGTACAAGTCCAAAGATAAAAGTGAAGGAGGTCATCAGCACTGGTCGGAAACGGATCCGGGCTCCATCAACGGCAGCTTCAGCAAGAGGGAGCCCATCTTCCCGTCGCGACTGGGCAAACTCGACAATCAGGATGGCATTTTTACTCGCCAATCCAACTAGCAGTACCAGCCCGATCTGAGCATAAATACTGAGACTGAAGCCCGCCAACCAAAGGCCAGTCAGGGCTCCCAGTGTCGCAACCGGGACTGAGATGATGATCGAAAATGGGATGTTCCAGCTTTCATATTGTGCGACGAGAAAGAGATAGGCAAACAAAAGGGCGAGGGCAAACAGGATGGCCACTTGTCCACTGCTTTTTCGTTCTTGATAGGACATACCGGACCAATCATAGCTGTACCCAGCAGGGAGAGTTTTTGCTGCAACTCGTTCCATTGCTGCCATTGCATCCCCGGAACTGTAGCCTGGAGCAGCGCCACCGTTAATTTTGATGCTGGTCAACTGGTTATAACGATTCACCGTCTGTGGGCCAAGAATTGTAGAAACACTAGCCAAACTGGTCATCGGCACCATCTTTCCGGTACTGCTGCGAACATAGATCCGGTCGATGTCATCAATCGAATCTCGATATGCCGTGTCGGCCTGAACTTTAACCTGATAACCCCGGTCATTCAGATTGAAATCGTTGATATAGCGTCCACCCAACTGGGTTTGCAAGGCAGAGAATATTGTGCTGATCGGCACATTGAGGGTTTCGATCCGGGTTCGATCAATATTCAGGGAAAGCTGAGGAGTATTAGCGGTATAGGTACTGAATACCCGGCTCAGAGCTGGATCCTGATTGGCAGCTACCACCAACGCCTGGGCGGCCGCAACAAATTCCTGAGGAGTTTTGTCATCGAGCGCCTGCAACTGAAAGTTGAACCCTCCGGTTCGCCCCAGCCCACGAATGGGTGGAGGGGTAAAGGCACGAATGTTGGCTGCAGAAATGGATGCCAGTTTTTGCTGAGCCTTTTTCAGAATACCATTGACATGCAGATCGGGCCCGCTCCGCTCATCCCATGGTGCCAGAATCACCAGGCCAAAAGCAACATTGTCACCTCGACCACTCAGCAGACTGAACCCACTGACAGCGAGAACGCTATCAATTCCTTTGATTTTTCGCAGCTCTTTGGTGGCCTGTTGCAACACTGCATCGGTACGTATTCTGGCAGCGGCTTCTGGTAACTGAAAATTCAGATAGATTAAACCCTGATCTTCCTGGGGAAGAAAACTGGTGGGGCGATTTTGAAACAGAGTGTAGCTACCACCAAAGACCAGCAATAACAATAATATAGCAACCAACTTCCAACGAATTAACCAGGCGGCTCCGGCGACATAACCTTTACGTGAGGTAAATAGTGCTTTGTTGAACCAGGCCAGCGGACCGTGATGGATGAGGGTTGGTTTTTTCAATAGCACTGCGCAAAGAGCCGGACTTAATGTCAGTGCACAGAAAGCTGAAATGACCACAGCGGTACAAATTGTCACCGCAAATTGTTTGTAGAGCTGACCGGTAATCCCAGGGAGAAATGCGACCGGAATGAAGACCGCCAGTAGAACCAGGGTGGTGGAGATAATTGGTCCTGTCACCTGGCCCATCGCTTTGATCGCTGCCGCTTTTGGATTGAGATGATCTTCATGCATGACCCGGTAGACATTTTCCACCACCACGATAGCATCGTCGACCACCAATCCGATCGACATGATCAGAGCAAATAGTGAGATGGTGTTGGCGTTATAACCAAGTGTAAGCAGTACAGCAAAAGTTCCAATCAGTGAAACGGGGATGGTGACGGTTGGTATCAAGGTCGAGCGCCAATCTTGAAGAAAAACGAAAGTCACTGCGACGACAAGAAGAAAGGTGAGAAAGAGGGACCAGACCATTTCATGGATGGCCGTGGCAATGTAGCGGGTGGAATCATAGATGGTCTGATACTGCACATCACTTGGCATCCGCTCGGCTAACAGCTCCAGTTCTGCCGTAAGCTGCTCCATTGTCGCCAACGCATTGGCATCGGAAGAGCTGTAAACGGCCAGGGTTACTGCTGGCCCACCATTGAGGATCGAACGGGTACTGTATGATTCTGCACCAAGTTCGACTCTGGCGATATCCGCCATACGAACCAATCCGCCCTGATCATTGGTGCGAACGATAATATCGTTGAATTCATCAATGTTTTTGAGACGTCCTTTGGCTCGCAAGGTGTACTGAAGTTGTTGACCGGTATTGACAGGCTCCGAACCGATGGTGCCGACAGCCGCCTGGACATTCTGTTGGCGGATCGCAGTGATCAGGTCATCTGCGGTCAATCCTAAAGCAGTCATGCGTGCTGGATTCATCCAGATCCGCATACTGTAGACAAGCTCACCAAAAATAGAGATATCGCTGACGCCGTCAATACGTATCAGCGTATCCTTGATAGTGCTGCTGACGTAGTTGCTTAAAAATAGTTTGTCACGGGTTCCATCAGGTGAGTAGAAACTGATCGCCCCGAGCATATCGGAGGAACCTTTGCGCACCGTGACCCCTTGAGCAACAACCTCTTTGGGTAGTTTTGCCAATGCCGACTGAATCCGGTTTTGCAGATTAACCTGAGCGATAGCGGGATCAGTGCCGATTTCGAAGGTGACACTTAAACTGTAGCGACCACTATTGGAAGAAGAGGATGACATATAGAGCATATCCTCGACACCATTGACGGCTGCTTCAATTGTTGTTGCCACACTGTTGGCGAGGACCTGCGCATTTGCCCCCGGGTAGGTCGCACTGACCCGAAGAGTTGGTGGTGTGATCTTCGGGTATTGGGCAACCGGGATATTCATCATGGCAATCAACCCGGACAGGGTGATCAAAATTGCCAGAACCACAGCCAGTCGGGGACGATCAATGAAAACTTGTGAAATCATCTATCAGTCCTTTTTCCCGTTGCCAGCAGTTGTGGTTTTTACCAACTGCCCTGGACGCACCTTTTGCACCCCCTGAACAATGACTTTTTCCCCGGCATTCAGGCCAGTTTCAATTGCCCACAACGAGCCGATGGTGGCTCCTGTTGTGACAGCTCGCTGCTCTACCTGATTTTGATCATTGACCACTAGTACATATCGTCCATTGCGATTTTCAAGAATGGCAGATTGTGGAATAACTGGCATTAACTTCCCCTGACTCCGTCCCGCGACAAGGGTGACGTACTGCCCCGGCAATAAAAGGGCAGCAGAATTAGCAAAAAGAGCCCGTACGGCAACTGTTCCGGTGGTTGGATCAACCCGATTGTCGACAAAATCTATCTGCCCGAAATCGTCAAGCAGTTTGCCATCTGATAATTTCAGTCGTGGTTTCATGATACCGTTTATCTGTTTGCTTGAAGCATCAGTTTGAGCCGCCCTGATGGTAGAAATATCGTTTTCGCTGAGGGAAAACAGAACGCGGATCGGATCGAGCTGAACAATTTGTGCCAGAGGTCCTGATGTCGGTCCGCACAGATTTCCTTTGGTTAAAGCCGTTGCCCCGATGCGGCCACTGATTGGAGCCAATACCCGCGTATATTCAAGCTCGATTTCAGATAGTCGCAAAACGGCTTGCGCTTCCTGTAACTCCGCACCAGCCTGCTGCTCTACCGCCTCAGCCACCTCAATATCGGTGATTGGAATTCCACCGGAGCGCACCGCTTGAATCCGTTTTAAGTGTTGGCTGGCTTTTTTCAATAAGACCTGTGCTTTAGCCACACGTGCCCGGTTCGCTGCGACCCGCACCTGATAGGGTGCTGGTTCGATAATATAAAGCAGATCACCGGCACGAACGTCACTTCCCTCTTTGAAACAAATCTGCTCCAGAACACCACTGACCCGCGCTGGTAAATTGACTGTTTGTAGCGCTTCCACGTGGCCCACGTATTCAGT